>NZ_JBHVWN010000013.1:0-148538 GCF_042882275.1 Streptomyces sp. NPDC058231
GAGTATCGGTGCACACAAGCGTTTCCGGCAGGGGCCGAAGCGGCTCGGGGAACGAGTGGCGGCGCCCCGGTATCTAAAGCCCTAGTTTGGAAGACGCCGTACGTGGATGCCTGCTGACCTGCGAGGTCGTTGACCTGCGTGGGAGCTCCTCGCTGTCCGCGATTCCCCGTGGTTCCCCGCTCGTCTCCTGGTGATCGGGCACGCAGGGGGCACGCCGCTGGGGGAACGGGCTGCACCTACGATGTCGAACCATCAGGTTGTTGGCTTGCTGCGGACGTGGGGAGGCGGCGTGAAGGTTCCAGTGGCCTTGATCGGCTCTCGGGTGGAGCGCACAGCATTTGATCAGCAGGTGCGGCTGAGCCTGTGCGCCCTCGATCCGGACGAGGGGTACCGGCTGGATGCCGAGTTGGTGGTGGAGACGCCGTTCCTGCTCCGGGACGCTGCTGGCGAGTGGCACGAGCTGGACCCCGGCACAGGTGTGAGCCTCGCGCCTGTTCTAGCGCTTTACGGGCAGTCGGTCACCGCGGCCGACGTGCGTGACCATGGTGCGTTGGTCATCGACTTTCAAGATGGCGCAGGACTCTGGATCGGGCCAGACCCACAATTTGAGTCCTGGCATCTGACCGGACACGGAATCGACCCGATCACGGTCGGTCCTGGCGGTGAGGACGACTGGGTGCGCTGACTGGCGACAGCACGGATACGGCGTGACCTTCGTCGCGAGGTCGGTGGAATCTGAACCCGCGCCCTCCCCCTTCCCCAACCAACCTCCCCAGCTGCCATCCCGTCCGCCTTCGGCCCACACATCGTGGAGCGGGCGTGGTTCAGGGCGTCAAGGTGGAGCGCGCCACTGTACGAACGACCTTGACGCCCTGGGCCGCGGCTGCTCGGCTCTGCCTGGGTCGAAGGTGGTCGGGATGGGAGCCCACGACGCTCGCCACGATTCGGCCGGCACTCGCGAACGGCGCCCCGTCCATCCCGGAGTCTGAGCGCCCCCGCCGGAGGCATGTCCTTGTGCCTGCCGTTTCCCCTTGTCCAGGTTCTCTCGCTCTAGTTGCGCGACCGGCGTAGCCGGGGCCCAGAGCGGGGCGAAGACAGGAGCGCAGGGCCCCGGCGGTGAGCCGGGGAGCGCGCGACGAGCAGAGCGAGGAGCCTTGATGAGGTAGAGAAACCTGTAACAGGCCTAGCCAGGGAGTCCCTTTCGGATCACCTGACTGCGCTAGCTCACTGGTCAGCGATCGGAAACCCAGCACGCGTCCGGGGGCCAGGAGCCCTTGGCGACGATGTGACTCACGATCCTGAACGCTTCGCCGATCGGCACGGTGTCCTCGTCCGGGTACTCGTCGTGCTGCCCGCTGGAAAGGACAAAACCCTCGCTCGATCCGTGGGCTCCCGGGTCCACAGCGTGCTCGCCAGGATCGCCCTCCGCAACGACCAGCATCACCATCGCACGCTCGGTATTTGTCACGACGGCCAGAAATCGGCCCGCCGAACTGGCCAGCCACGTCTCAAGCTGTCCTCTGCCGATCCTCGCCCGAAGGGCCTCCAGCACCACCTCGGACGACACCGGGACGGTGCTGCCGTCTTCAATCACCCAGGACTCGATCACGAGCGCGACGATCTCATAGTTGGATCTGAGAGACAGTCCTAGTAGAGCCAGCGGTCGAGGAGCTCCGGCCAGATGAACCCGATGTAGCCCTCGAAAGAAGCTGGATCGATGGCGCGGGCATCTTCCTCTGGTCTGCCCGCTGAGAACACGCTGTTCACGGCCGGAGGCATTCACCCTGTGGGTCGAAGCAGACTAGTCCGTGCTCGCGAGCCAGCGCAGCGGCGTACTCGGACACTTCCTCAGCCTTGCCATAGGACATGAGCAGGTACACGATCGGGCCCGATGCCTCATCGATGACCGGGGGCGATGCCCATACGACACTGCGGTCGATATCGTCCGGGTATCGCGCGATGAGGGCTTCCACGTAGGCCGCGATGCGCGGCACCGGAGGCACGATAACCTCGTCCGACTCCAGGTAGCGCTCGTAGAGCTCGTCGTAGGTCGAGCTCGCTTGGTCGTCGTCGAGTGGACGGTCTCCGTCCCACACTGCAAGGTCGTAGCTCACCGGCGCATCGTCGCAGGCAGCAGTTCCGTCGGAGTCAGCGGGCCCCGAGACTGAACCGCCACCAAGTGACCCGAAAGAGAGCTCCTAGCTGGTGCGAGTGAGCGCAGTCAGGTGGTCCAGATACTCCCGGCCTGCTGTCTCCGTGGCGTAGTCCCGGTTGATGATGGCTGCCAGTTCTCGGCTGACCATGAGCAGGGAGGGCAGAGACTGCCGGTCCCCCTTCAGCGCCCACTCGCCGTAGTTGACGGCCTGGTCCAAGTCGCCCTGTCGGGCTGCCACCACCCCAAGGGTGATCCGCGCTTCTGCCATGCGCATTGGTGATCGCTCGGAGCCGTCGAAGTCCGTGCCCGCCCGGATCACTTCATGGGCAAGGTTCTCGGCGAAACGGTCCTCTCCGAGCAGCCGGTAGCAGTCCATCGCGTAGAAGTCGAACTTCGCCGGGTCCACCACAAAGTGGTGATCAAGGTTCTCGGGGTACGGCATCCCTTCGAGAAGTTTCCGCCCCCTGTCCAGGGCCACCTCGGTCTGCCGCCGGTCGCCCAGTCGTGCCCAACCTTTGGCCTCCTGGGCGGCAAGTTGTACCGCCACCCCGTGCTTGGGAGACGCGTCGGTCCCGGCCTGCGAGGCTGCCAGGATTCCGCGGTAGTCGCCTGTCGTGAGGGCGAACCATGCGCGCATCTCGTGGGCCCAACCGGAGATCTCCGGGTTGTCCGCCTCACGAGCTAAAGACAAGGCTGCCCTGCGGGTGCTCTCTGCCGCTGCGCGGTCGCCCATGTCGTACTCGACACAGCCGATCAGGAGCGCGAGCCATCCGGACAGGGTGAGCACTTCGCGGTGCTGCGCGAGCGTGAGGCGTTGAGCCTGAAGCCCGGCAACGAAGCCTCCCCCTGAGTGGTGGACACGCTGATACTGGATCTGCTTGATCCGGAGGAAGCGAGAAGACCGCCGATGGCGATGAAGGACTATTCGGACGAGTTCAAGGCCGATGCCGTGGCCCTGTACGAGTCCACACCGGGGGCGACGTACAAGAGCATCGCCGCTGACCTGGGCATCAACCGGGCCACCCTGCGGGAGTGGGTGCTGCGGGACCGTGGACGCCGCGGCGTCACCGCCACGGCTGCAAAGCCGGTCGTCCAACCGGGGGCGGCGGTGCCGTCCGACGCTCCGGACGAGCGGATCCGGCAACTGGAGGCGAGGGTGGCAGAGCTCGAGGCGAGTGAGCGCAAGCTCGCCACCGAGCGGGACATACTCCGCAAGGCGGCCAAGTATTTCGCCGGGGAGACGAACTGGTGATGAGCCGCTTCCAGTTCGTTGACGACCACCGGGACACCTACGAGGTGAAGCGGCTCTGTGAAGTCCTGGGCCTGAACCGGTCCAGCTACTACAAGTGGCTCGCCAGCCGGCAGACGAGGGCTGCCCGACTACGGGAGGACCGGCTCCTGGCCGAGCGGATCCGCGAGGTCCATGGCGATTCCAACGGCGCCTACGGCTCCCCGCGGGTGACCGCCGAGCTCCGGGAGAAGGGCCTGCGGGTCAATGAGAAGCGCGTCGCCCGCGTGATGCGGACGTTCTCCATCACCGGAATCCGCCTGCGCAGACGCGTCCGCACCACGATCCCGGATCCGGCGGCCTCACAGGTCCCGGACCTGTTCCAGCGGGACTTCACCGCCACCGAACCCGGCCTGAAGTACATGGGCGACATCACCTATCCCCCGCCGGGCATCGTCCTTGACCGTGGGCCGCGTCGTCGGGTGCTCGACTCATGACCTCCGGGCCAGAGGCGAACTGCCTCTGGCCCGGATCGTCACAGCGTCGCTGCGATACGTCTGACCTGCGGTTACAGCACCGGCAGCAGCGCCTTCAGCTCGAAGGCCGTGACCTCGCTGCGGTACTCCTCCCACTCCTGCTTCTTGTTGCGCAGGAAGAAGTCGAAGACGTGCTCGCCGAGCGTCTCGGCGACCAGTTCGCTCTTCTCCATCAGCGAGATCGCCTCGCCCAGGTTCTGCGGGAGGGGCTCGATGCCCATCGCACGGCGCTCGGCGTCGGACAGTGCCCAGACGTCGTCGTCGGCGCCCGCCGGGAGTTCGTACCCCTCCTCGATGCCCTTGAGGCCCGCGGCGAGCAGCACCGCGTACGTCAGGTAGGGGTTGGCGCCGGAGTCGATCGAGCGGACCTCGACACGGGCCGAACCGGTCTTGCCCGGCTTGTACATCGGGACGCGGATGAGCGCGGACCGGTTGTTGTGACCCCAGCAGATGTACGAGGGCGCCTCGCCGCCGGCGCCGGCGGCGCGGGTCGAACCGCCCCAGATGCGCTTGTACGAGTTGACCCACTGGTTCGTCACGGCGGAGATCTCCGCGGCGTGCTTGAGCAGGCCCGCGATGAAGGAGCGGCCGACCTTGGAGAGCTGGTACTCGGCGCCCGACTCGTAGAACGCGTTGCGGTCGCCCTCGAAGAGGGAGAGGTGGGTGTGCATGCCGGAGCCGGGGTACTCCGAGAACGGCTTCGGCATGAACGTCGCCTGCACGCCCTGCTCCAGCGCCACCTGCTTCATGACGAGACGGAAGGTCATGATGTTGTCGGCGGTGGAGAGCGCGTCCGCGTACCGCAGGTCGATCTCCTGCTGGCCGGGGGCGCCCTCGTGGTGGCTGAACTCGACCGAGATTCCCATGGATTCGAGCATGGTGATCGCCTGGCGGCGGAAGTCCATGCCGACGTTCTGCGGGGTGTGGTCGAAGTAGCCGGAGCTGTCGGCGGGCGTCGGACGGCTGCCGTCGACCGGCTTGTCCTTCAGCAGGAAGAACTCGATCTCCGGGTGGGTGTAGAAGGTGAAGCCCAGGTCGGAGGTCTTGGCGAGGATGCGCTTGAGGACGTAGCGCGGGTCCGCGAAGGACGGCGAGCCGTCGGGCATCAGGATGTCGCAGAACATGCGCGCGGTCCCGGGGGCCTCCGCGCGCCAGGGGAGGATCTGGAAGGTGCCCGGATCCGGCTTGGCGATCATGTCGGACTCGTACACCCGGGCGAAGCCCTCGATGGCCGAGCCGTCGAAGCCGATCCCCTCGTCGAAGGCCTGCTCCAGCTCCGCGGGGGCCACGGCAACGGACTTGAGATACCCGAGCACGTCGGTGAACCACAGGCGCACGAAGCGGATGTCGCGCTCCTCAAGTGTCCTGAGGACGAATTCCTGCTGCTTGTCCATAGCCACATCCTTGCAGTTCAGACGGTCTGTGCACCACCGCCCGGGATAGGGGAGAAACTCCAGTATCACGACCCCGGATTTCACCCAGATTACGCACTCGACGTGAGATGGAGCACGCGGCCACCCACTACGATCGGCGCCCATGGTGTGCGGGGCCCCGCTTTCGGATCGGATCGCGGGACCTCAGGGGTGGAGCGGCGTCACAATTGCCCCGCGCCCGCCCGTTTCCCGACCCGTTCCTGTCCCTCCCCGCCCGTTCGCGCAAGGACCGAAGGATCAGACGAGATGAGCTTCGACCGCAGGACCCGCATAGAGCAGATGCGCAACGCCGACCGTGCGCGCGAGCGCCGCAACCGTGCCCTGACCATAGGGCTGAGCGCCCTGGTCGTCGTGGGTCTGGTCGGTTTCGGTACGTACGCACTGCTTGACCGGTCCGAGGCCGCGGACAGGAAGCAGGCCGTCGCGGCCGAGGACGCGAAGGCGTCCGCGGCGGAGAAGAAGTCACTGGCCGCGGAGTCGATCAAGGGTCTGAAGACATGGGACGCGAAGAAGCTGACCCGCAACCACGTCACCACGACCGTGACCTACCCGATGAAGCCTCCGGTCGGCGGTGACCACAGCCCCGTATGGATGAACTGCGACGGCGCGGTATACAAAAAGGCGATCCCCGACATGAACGCCGTGCACGCCCTGGAGCACGGTTCGGTGTGGGTGACGTACACGGACAAGGCGCCGGCCGCCGATGTGGCCGAGCTCGCGGCCCGGGTCGGCAAGACGCCGTACTCGCTGATGAGTCCGTACCAGGACCAGGCAGGCACCATCATGCTGAGCGCCTGGGGCAACCAGGTCACCGTGGACAGCGCCGACGACCGGCGGGTCGACCAGTTCTTCGCCAAGTTCGTGCAGGGCCCGCAGACGCCCGAGCCGGGCGCGGCGTGCACGGGCGGACTGGAGGCTCCGTGACCGTCACGCACCGCACGCGGCGTACCCGGTGGGCGGCGGGCTCCGCCGTCGCGCTCGCCCTGCTCTTCGCGGGGGCGGCCACGGTCGCCTCGGCCCGGGGCGATTCCGCGGACGGAGCGCGGCGCACGGCCACGGCGTCGGCTGTCCAGGTGCCCGCGGCCGACTCGGCCGACGCCGGGTTCGCCCGCGACATGGCGGTCCACCACCAGCAGGCCGTCGAGATGTCCTTCATCGTGCGCGACCGTACGCGGAACGAGGAGGTACGCCGGTTCGCGTACGACATCGCCAATACACAGGCCAACCAGCGGGGCATGCTGCTCGGCTGGCTGGATCTGTGGGAGCTGCCGAAGGTGGCCGCCGGGCAGGAGCCGATGGCATGGATGACGGCAGGCGGGCACGGTGATCACGGCATGGACGGCATGGACGGCATGGACGGCATGGACGGCATGCAAGCGTCGGGGAGCGGTTTCCAGCCGCACGACGGCGCCCTGATGCCCGGCATGGCCACACGCACCGAACTCGCACGTCTCAAGAAGGCGAGCGGCAAGCAGGCCGAGATCCTGTACCTGCAGCTGATGACCGACCACCACAAGGGCGGTGTCGCCATGGCCCGCGGCTGCGCGGGTCTGTGCACGGTGAAGGTGGAGAAGCGGCTGGCCCAGGGCATGGTCCAGGCTCAGCAGTCCGAGTTGGACACGATGGCGCAGATGCTGGCGGCACGCGGCGCCGCACCCAGGCCCTGAAGGGTTCCCTCGGTCCCTGTAATGGCATAAATGCACCTAAATGGGCGATAGTGGTCGCGTACCCCGAACGGTCCCACGCCGATGGATTCGCTCGGGGTCGCACCGAAGTGCCACCGGCACCAGGAGGTATCTCCCATGACCACCGCCAAGGACATCATGCACACCGGGGCCCAGTGGATCCCGGCGCACGAGACGCTCGACCGCGCCGCCCAGCTGATGCGCGAACACAACGTCGGCGCCCTGCCCATCTCGGCCAACGGCGAACAGGACCGGATGATCGGCATCATCACGGACCGCGACATCGTGGTCGGCTGCGTGGCGATGGGCCGCGATCCGTCGAAGGTGACCGCGGGCGAACTCGCCCACGGCACGCCGCGCTGGATCGACGCCGAAGCAGCCGTGGAGGAGGTTCTGGACGAGATGCAGAGCCACCGGATCCGCCGACTCCCCGTGATCGAGGACAAGATACTGATCGGCATGATCAGCGAGGCCGACCTCGCGCAGCATCTCTCCGAGGGCCAGATCGCCGCCTGGGCCGGGAAGGTCTACGCAGGCACCACCTGACCACCCACCGGGAGCGCGTCGGAAAGGGCCCGACACCCCTCGGACGGGGGTGCCGGGCCCGCGTGCGTCGCATACCCGACGGGGGTAGGGTGCCCGATATGACCCATAAACGGAGTGCGATGTACGGACAGCTGCCGCTCTCCGCCGCGCTGCTGTTCGGGATCTGCACCGCGTACACCGCCGGGCATCCGGCGGAGCTCGGTGGCTGCGGGAGCGCGCCGGCCACGGGCCCTTGTCGCCCGTACGTCATGACGGCTCCCGCCGCCCGGTTGTCGGTGTTTCGGATATAGGAGCGCTTCGCTCCCGCGTCCCTCTTCAGCACACCGACAACACGATGAGGTGCACCCCAGTCATGCGCAGTCAGCACACTCGACGCGCCGTGCTCGGCGCTGGAATCTCCCTGGCCGGATCGGGCGTACTGGCCGCATGCGCGGGCGCTACGGCTCCGGCCCGGTCCGTAGCGAGCAACGGCTCCACGAACAGCGGTTCGGCGAACCACGGCTCCACCAACCACGACACCGCGGACCACGGTTCCGCCGATCACGATCGCTCCCCGGCTCCACAGGGACGCGGAGGGTACGTGGCGCCCTCCGGCGAAGAGGTCGCGGCGGTCGAGGCGAAGCGTGGCTCGGGCCCGGTGCGGAAGATCGGCCTCACCGCCACCCCGGCCCGCCTCGACCTGGGCGGCGGGCTCACCGTCAACTCCTGGGCCTTCAATGACCGGCTGCCCGGCAAGGAGGTCCGGATCACCGCCGGCGACACCCTGGCGGTCACCCTCGCCAACCACCTGCCGAAGCCGACCACTCTGCACTGGCACGGCCTCCATGTACGCAACGACATGGACGGCGTTCCCGGCCTGACCCAGCAGGCCATCAGGCCGGGGGCGCAGTTCACGTACCGCTTCGCGGTCCGGCAGCCGGGGACGTACTGGTTCCATCCCCACCAGGGCGTCCAGCAGGACCGCGGCCTGTACGCGCCACTGATCGTCGAGGACCCGAAGGAGCCCCTGTCGTACGACAAGGAGTGGGTCGTCGTGCTCGACGACTGGGTCGACGGGGTGCAGGGATCCACCCCGGACGGGGTGCTCGCCGAGCTCAGCCACGGCATGGCCGGGATGGAGGGCATGGACCACGGGTCCTCCGGATCCTCCAGGTCCTTCGGGTCCGACGGGTCCTTCGGGTCCGACGGGTCCTTCGGGTCCGACGGGTCCGACGGGTCCTTCGGGTCCTTCGGGTCCGACGGTTCGGACGCGTTCGGCGGATCCGACGACAAGCCCGGTTCCCGGTCCGGCCCCTCCCGGGTCCTGAGGGGCTCCAGGAGCAGACTGCTCGGCGGGGAAGCGGGTAGCGTCGCCTACCCGTACTACCTGATCAACGGCCGCGTCCCGAAGGACCCGACCACCTTCACCGCGAAGCCCGGCGACCGCATCCGCCTGCGCATCATCAACGGGGGCGGCGACACCCCCTTCCGCGTCGCGCTCGGCGGCCACCGCATGACCATCACGCACGCGGACGGCTTCCCGGTCCGGCACACCACCACGGACGCGCTGCTGCTGGGCATGGGCGAGCGGTACGACGTGCTGGTCACCGCCCGGGACGGGGTCTTCCCGCTGACGGCGGTCGCCGAGGGCAAGAGGGCGTCGGCGCTGGCACTGCTCCGTACCGGCGGCGGCGCGGCGCCGGGCGCCTCCGTACAGCCGAAGGAGCTGAACGGGAAGCTGGTGTCGGCCTTCGAGCTGGAGCCGGACAGGTCGGTGGCGCTGGCCGCCCGCCGGCCCGACCGGACCATCCGGATCAAACTGACCGGCAGCATGAGGGCGTTCGACTGGGCCTTCGACCACCGCAAGTACGACCCCGATCAGCGCCATCCGGTGCAGGCCGGCGAGCGGGTCCGGCTGGAGTTCTACAACATCACGGAGATGTGGCACCCGATCCATCTGCACGGGCACACGTTCGCCCTCGCGGGACGTGCCGGGAAGTACTCGGTGCTGGGACGGGCTCCCAGGGCACGCAAGGACACCGCGGTCCTGCTGCCCAACCGTTCGGTGGCCGTGGAGTTCGACGCGGACAACCCGGGACTGTGGATGCTCCACTGCCACAACGTCTACCACTCGAACGTGAACATGATGACGGTCCTCGGCTACCGCCGCTGACCCGGTCCTGGCGGGCCGCGGCGCCGGACGCACCGGCCGCGGCGGCGGAAGTGCGGCCCGCCAGGACATTGCGTCAGTAAGACGATTACACTGGGCGGCGTGCCTCAACTACGCCTCGCACTGAATCAGATCGACTCGACCGTCGGTGACCTCGCCGGCAACACCGAGGCGATCGTCCACTGGACTCGGCACTCCGCCGAACAGGGCGCCCATCTGGTGGCGTTTCCCGAGATGATGCTGACCGGCTATCCGGTCGAGGACCTGGCCCTGCGGTCGTCGTTCGTCGAGGCGTCGCGGGACGCGCTGCGCGCGCTCGCCGTACGGCTCGACGAGGAGGGCTTCGGGGAGCTGCCGGTCGTCGTCGGCTACCTCGACCGCTCCGCGAAGGCCCAGCCGCGCTACGGCCAGCCCGCCGGTGCCCCGCAGAACGCCGGCGCGGTGCTGCACCGCGGGCAGGTCGCGCTGTCCTACGCCAAGCACCACCTGCCCAACTACGGGGTCTTCGACGAGTTCCGGTACTTCGTGCCGGGCGACTCGATGCCCGTCGTACGGGTCAACGGTGTCGATGTGGCGCTCGCCATCTGCGAGGACCTCTGGCAGGACGGCGGCCGGGTGCCGGCCGCCCGCGCCGCCGGGGCGGGGCTGCTGCTGTCGATCAATGCCTCGCCGTACGAGCGGGACAAGGACGACACCCGGCTGGAACTCGTCCGCAAGCGGGCCCAGGAGGCGGACTGCACCACCGCCTATCTGGCGATGATCGGCGGCCAGGACGAACTGGTCTTCGACGGCGACTCGATCGTCGTCGACAAGCGCGGCGAAGTGATCGCCCGCGCCCCGCAGTTCTCCGAGGGCTGTGTGGTACTCGACCTGGACCTGCCGGCCGCGGCGCCCGAGGCGCCGTCCGGAGTGGTGAACGACGGGCTGCGGATCGACCACGTCGTCCTCTCCGAGAAGCCCGTGCCGGCGTACGAGGCGGAGCTGACCGGTGGTTACGCCGAGCGGCTCGACGACGACGAGGAGCTGTACTCCGCGCTGGTCGTGGGCCTGCGCGCGTACGCCGCGAAGAACGGATTCAGCAGTGTGCTGATCGGACTCTCCGGCGGCATCGACTCGGCGCTCGTCGCGGCCATCGCGTGCGACGCGCTGGGCGCGCAGAACGTGTACGGCATCTCGATGCCGTCGAAGTACTCCTCGGACCACTCCAAGGGCGACGCGGCGGAGCTGGCCCGGCGCACCGGGCTGAACTTCCGCACCGTGCCGATCGAGCCGATGTTCGACGCGTACATGGGGTCGCTGGGGCTCACCGGTCTCGCCGAGGAGAACCTCCAGTCGCGGCTGCGCGGCACGATGCTGATGGCCGTCTCCAACCAGGAGGGCCAGATCGTGCTCGCGCCGGGCAACAAGTCGGAGCTGGCGGTCGGCTACTCGACGCTGTACGGGGACTCCGTCGGCGCGTACGGGCCGATCAAGGACGTCTACAAGACGTCGGTCTTCCGGCTGGCGAGGTGGCGCAACCGGGCCGCGGAGGAACGCGGCCAGACGCCGCCGATCCCGGAGGCGTCCATCACCAAGCCGCCCAGCGCCGAACTGCGGCCGGACCAGGTCGACACGGACTCGCTGCCCGACTACGACGTGCTGGACCGGATCCTGGAGATGTACGTCGACCGGGATCTCGGGCTGCACACGATCGTGGCGGCCGGGTTCGACGAGGCGCTGGTGACGAAGACGCTGCGGATGGTGGACACCGCGGAGTACAAGCGCCGGCAGTACCCGCCGGGCACGAAGATCTCGCCGAAGGGGTTCGGCAAGGACCGGCGGCTTCCGATCACCAATCGGTGGCGCGAGTCGGGGTGACGCGGTGCCGTGGGCCGGGTTCCGGATGTCCGGGGTCCGGTCCACGCCCATGTGCGGCGTCGGTCAGCGCAGGTCCGCGGGCGACTTCCGGCGGGCCGGCGAGCCCGGGCCCGCCACCACTCGGGAGGTGCCGGATCCCTCGCGGTCCAGCACGCCCGCCGTCACCGCCACCGCCAGACCCGCGACGGTCAGCGCCGCGCCCACCAGGGCCGGCGACGTCCAGCCCCAGCCTGCCGCGATCGCCGCGCCGCCCAGCCAGGCGCCACCCGCGTTGGCCAGGTTGAAGGCCGAGTGGTTGGAGGCGGACGCCAGGGTCGGGGCGTCCTTCGCCTTCCTCATGACGAGCATCTGCAGCGGCGTCGTGGTCATGAAACCGACTGCGCCGAGCAGCACCACCATCACCAGCGCCGCCCACTTCACGTGCACCGCGAGCGGGAAGACCACCAGGACCACCGCGAGCGCGCTCAGCGAGCCGTACAGCGTGGGGCGCAGGGCCCGGTCCGTCAGCGGCCCGGCGGCGAGCGCGCCCAGCGTCATGCCGATGCCGAACAGGGCCAGCACCAGCGTGACCGCCGATTCGCCGAAGCCCATCACCTCGGTCGTCATCGCCGACAGGTACGAGTAGACGGCGAAGACACCGCCGAAGCCGAGGACGGCGGTGAGCAGGCCGAGCAGCACCTGCCGGCTGCCGAGGGCCCGGAGTTCACGGCCGACGCCCTCGTGCGCCTCGACCGGCACCCGGGGCACGAGCCGGGCGAGCGCGGCCATCGAGCTCAGGCCGATCACCGTGACGACCAGGAAGGTCGCGCGCCAGCCGAGGTGCTGGCCGAGGAGTGTGGCCGCCGGTACGCCGACGATGTTGGCGACGGTCAGGCCGAGGAACATGGTGGCCACCGCCCGCGCCTGCCGACCCTCGGGGACCAGCCGGGCGGCGACGACCGCGCCGACGCCGAAGAACGCGCCGTGCGGCAGCCCTGCGACGAAGCGGCCCGCGATCAGCCAGCCGAAGCCGGGGGCGAGCGCGGAGGCGAGGTTGCCGAGGGTGAACATGGCCATCAGCAGCAGGAGCATCCTCCGGCGCGGCACCCGGGAACCGACGGCGGTGAGCAGCGGGGCGCCGAGCACGACGCCGATCGCGTACGCCGACACGAGGTAGCCCGCGGTGGGCACGGAGGTCCCGAGGTCGTCCGCGACGTCGGGCAGCAGTCCCATCATCACGAACTCGGCCGTTCCTATGCCAAAGGCGCTGATGGCCAGCGCGAGAAGAGCCAGTGGCATGGGGAGAGACCTTTCCGCAGGACGCCCGGCCCGCCGCAGCCGGACATGGACCGGCCGGCCGTCCGCTGCGGGGGTGCGAGGGCATGGGGGCGCGGCCGGGGCAGGGCGGCGCGTCCGGTCGGGGCCGGGGCGCACCGCGGTCTCCGGCTCCGTCGCCGGCCGGTTCGCGTTCCCGTTGGAGACAAATACTCTCAGACGGTTTGTGCGGGGAGGTAAACGGACTGTTGCCTCAGAGTTCGACGCGGGCGGCGATCGGAAGGTGGTCGCTGTCGGTCGCCGGGAGGGTCCACGACGAGACCGGCTCGATGCCCCTCACCATGATCTGGTCGATCCGGGCCATGGGGAACGCGGCCGGCCAGCTGAATCCGAAGCCGTTGCCGGCCGCACCCTGGGTGGACCTCATCTGGGCGGTGACCGCGTTCAGCGAGCGGTCGTTCATCGTGCCGTTGAGGTCGCCGAGCAGGATGACCCTGCCGAGCTGTTCGTCGGCGATCGCCTCACCGAGCGCGTCCGCGCTCTCGTCGCGCTGGTTGGCGGTGAATCCGGAGTTGACCTTGACCCGTACGGACGGCATGTGGGCCACGTAGACGGCGACCCTGCCGTCCGGTGTCGTCACCGTGGAACGCATGGCCCGGGTCCAGCCCATCCTGATGTCCACCGGCCGGGTGCCGCTCATGGGGTACTTGCTCCACAGGCCGACCGTCCCCTGCACCGAGTGGTACGGGTAGCCGGCGGCGAGTGCCGATTCGTACGCCTCCACCTGACCGGCCGGCAGCTCCTGCAGGGCGATGACGTCCGCGCCGGAGCGCGCGACCTGCCGGGCGGTTCCTGCCGGGTCCGGGTTGCCCGCGTTGACGTTGTGGGTGGCGACGGTGAGATCGCCGCCGGTTCCCGACTTGTCGGTGAGCAGCCCGCCGAAGAGGTTGAACCAGACCACGAGCGGCAGCAGCACGGCGATCAGCGCGGTCGCGGAGCGGCGCACCAGCCCCAGGGCGAACAGCACCGGGATGAGCAGGCCGAACCACGGCAGGAACGTCTCGGAGAGGCTGCCCAGGTTGCCGATCCGGTTCGGGATCTCCGCGTGGAAGATCATCACAAGGGTCAGCAGGACCGCGCAGGCGGCGAGGACGATGCCGCGCCGCCACATGCCTTTGCCGGCGGTCCATCTGTCGCGCAGGTTCCGGAAGCGGGATCCGGTGCGCTGCGGTCCCCCGCTGCCGTTCCCGGTGTCCGCCCTGTACGCCTGCACCATTGCGCTGTCCTCACTGCCTCGCCGTGCCCATCGCCGCGCTCCCTGACCCTAGGCGATGAGCTACGCCTTTCCTGCCGTCCACGACGGCCGTACTGCCACAAGGACGAAGGGCGCGGTCCGGCCAGTTCCGGTCAGGGGGATCTTGTGGGGTCTTGTGACGGAACACTCACACTCGGGCGCGGGCCGGGCGCGTCACGCCTGGCCTGCGGCTTTGCCGGACGGACCGGCGGCGGAGGCGGTGGTGGCGGCGGGCGCGGCGTCGGGGGCCGGGCACGGCGCCAGGCCCTCGACCAGGGTCCGGATGATGCGATCGGCGAGATCCGGCGGCAGCGGCGCGTCGGGCCGGTGGACGGTCCGTATGAGCATGGGGCCGACGAACAGGTCGTGGATCAGCCCCACGTCCAGATCCGTGCGGAGTTCACCCGTGTCGACCGCACGCTGCACGGCCGCCTGCATCGCGGCGCGACGCGGCTCTATCACCGTGCACTGGTACTCGGCCCACAGTCGGGGGTGGCTCTTCATCTGCGCGAAGACGTTGTGGAGGATGACCGAGGAGCGCTGGGCGAGACCGCGCCTGCGCAGCGACTCCAGCATCACGCGCAGGTCGCTGAGCCCGGCGGTGCCGGAGACGTCCGGTTCCGGGGGCTCGATGTCGCGCAGCACGTCGACGAAGAGCTCCTCCTTGCCGCTCCACCGCCGGTAGATGGTGGCCTTGCCGACCCCCGCGGTGCGGGCGATGCGCTCGATGGACAGACCGGCGAGCGGTTCGCCGGCCTCCAGGAGCTCGACGACGGCGTCCAGGATCGCGCGTTCCGCCGCCGCGCTGCGCGGCCGGCCACGTCGCGGTTCCTGATCCTCGTCCTGCGCCTGCACCTGGTTCCACCTCTCGCAACCGTCCGGCTCCCCTTCCCGATTCTCGCCGACCGGGGCGGCGTCCCGCTCCCTCGCCCCGGCCCGCCCGGTGTGTCCGGGTCGGCCGGGGCGGGGTCTCAGCCGTACGGGGGCATGGGCTTCGAGGCGTCAGCGCCCCGCGCCCGTGGGCACGGAGCGGTCCGCCTCGCCCTGTCCGGCCCGGTCGGCGACCGGCGGTCTGCCCGGCAGGAACAGCCCGACCACGAGTGCGCCGATCAGGGCGACGACTGCGGAGCCGAGTGCGGTGGCATGCATGGCGCCGATGAACGCGTCGTTCGCCGCGCCGACCAGCGGGGCGCCCGCCGGGCCGAGCTTCTCCGCGACGGCGAGGGTCGCCTCGATCGACTCCCCCGCCGCGTCCCGGGCCGGGGCCGGCAGTGCGCCGAGGTGGCCCTCGATGTCACCGCGGTAGACGGTGGACAGCACCGAGCCCAGGACCGCGATCCCGAGCGCCCCTCCGACCTGCCGGAACGTGTTGTTGACGGCCGAGCCCGAGCCCGCCTTCTCGCGCGGCAGAGCCTGCATCACGGCGACGGTGACGGGCGGCATGACATGCGCCATGCCGGTGCCCTGGACGAAGAAGACCACGCACAGCACCCAGACCGGGGTGTCTGCGTCGAACAGCATGAACGCCGACAGCCCGGCCGCGACCAGCAGCATGCCGGCGGTGCACACCGCGCGGGCGCCGAACCGCTCGACGACCAGCCGGGCACGCGGCGCGAAGATCATCTGCGCGGCGGCCAGCGGCACGATCAGCAGTCCGGACTGCAGGGCGGTGTAGCCGCGCACGCTCTGCAGGTAGAAGGCGGAGAAGAAGGTCACGCCCATCAGCGCGAAGAAGACCAGCGCCACCGCGGCGACGGCGGCCGAGAACGCCCCGTTCTTGAAGTACCCGATGTCGATGGCCGGGTGGCTGCTGCGCTTCTCGTGCCAGACGAATCCGGCCAGCACGAGCAGGCCACCGATGATCGAGAGGAGCACGACGGTGTCGCCGAAGTCGGCGAGTTCACCACCGCGGATGATGCCGAACACCAGCAGCACCAGGCCCACGATGGAGAGCACGACGCCGAGCGGGTCGATCCGGCCCGGCCTCGGGTCCCGGGAGTCCGGCACCAGTACGACCATCGCGATCAGCGCGACGACCACCACGGGCACGTTGACCAGGAAGATCGAGCCCCACCAGAAGTGTTCGAGCAGCAGTCCGCCGGTGATCGGGCCGATGGCGATGCCCAGGCCCACACTGCCGGCCCAGATGCCGATCGCCTTGGGCTGTTCGTCGCGCTCGAAGACGTTCATCAGGATGGCGAGTGTGGCCGGCATCACGAACGCGGCGCCGAAGCCCATCACGGCGCGCCAGGCGATGAGTTCACCGGGCGAACCGGACATCGCGGCGAGGGCCGAGCCGACCCCGAACAGCAGGATGCCGAAGAGCAGGACCTTCTTGCGGCCGATGCGGTCGCCGAGCAGACCGGCGGTGAACAGGAGTCCGGCGAAGACCAGGGTGTACGAGTTGATCGCCCACTCCAGCTCGCTCTGGGTGGCTCCGAGCCCGGTGGGCGCCGGGCTCGCGATGGTCTTGACCGCGACGTTCAGGATCGAGTTGTCCAGCACCACGATGAGCAGGCTGAACATCAGAACGGCGAGGATCACCCAACGGCGACGGTGGATCGCCTCGGGAACATGGGACACGGCGGCCGGAGGGCCGGACGGTATAGACATGCCGATGAGCTTATCTGATTTCGATACGAGACCGTCTCGTATTGGAAAGTCTTTGCCCGTCGCGCCCACTTCACGGGGACGGGCCGGGGATGCCACCATGGAACCGATCCGGGGACGCCGTCAGGGCGCCACGAGATGACGAAGGAGCCGTTGGCAATGTCGCTTCAGGCTGCGCAGAATCAGCCCGCAACCCCCGCGGGAGCTCCCACCGACAGCAGCAAGGCGCTGTACGGAGGCACAAGCACCCGCCGCATCACCGTCCATGACATCGCCGCCGCCACCGAACGCGGCGAGAAGTGGCCCATGCTCACCGCCTACGACGCGATGACCGCGTCCGTCTTCGACGAGGCCGGTATCCCGGTCATGCTCGTCGGCGACTCCATGGGCAACTGTCACCTCGGCTACGAGACCACCGTGCCCGTCACGATGGACGAGATCGCCATCCTCTCCGCCGCTGTCGTACGGGGCACCAAGCGCGCCCTGATCGTCGGTGACCTGCCCTTCGGGGCGTACCAGGAGGGCCCCGTCCAGGCACTGCGCAACGCCACCCGGCTGGTGAAGGAGTCCGGCGTCGGGGCGGTCAAGCTGGAGGGCGGCGAGCGGTCGCTCCCCCAGACCGAGCTGCTGGTCTCGGCCGGCATCCCGGTCATGTCGCACCTCGGCCTGACCCCGCAGTCCGTGAACACCATGGGCTACCGGGTGCAGGGCCGCAGCGACGAGGCCGCGCACCGGCTGATCCGGGACGCCAAGGCTGCCCAGGAGGCGGGGGCGTTCGCCGTCGTCCTGGAACTCGTGCCGTCCGAGGTCGCCGCCGAGGTCACCCGCAGCCTGCACATCCCGACCGTCGGCATCGGCGCCGGTCCGGACACCGACGCCCAGGTGCTGGTCTACACCGACATGGTCGGGCTGACCGGCGGCAAGGTGCCGCGCTTCACCAAGCAGTACGCGAACATGCGCAAGGTGCTCGGTGACGCGGCGAAGGAGTTCGCGGACGAGGTCGTCGGCGGCACGTTCCCGCAGCCGGAGCACACCTTCCACTAGGGCGCGGCCGGTCCCCCCGGGGGCACCGGCCACGGCCCGCACCACGACAGCCCGCCGACTTCCCCCATCGGCGGGCTGTCGGCGTCGTCGGCGGCCGCGGGCGCCGCTGTCGGAGGGATGTCGGTGGACTGTCGGTGGCGGCTGTTCTCATGGTGGACATGACGCGAATCGACAAGAACCCCAGGAACGGCGGAAACGCCGTCGAGGTACGGGGGCTGGTCAAGCACTACGGCGAGACCAAGGCTCTGGACGGCGTGGACCTCGATGTGCGCGAGGGCACCGTGCTCGGTGTGCTCGGCCCCAACGGCGCCGGCAAGACCACCCTCGTACGCTGCCTGTCCACCCTGATCCTCCCCGACGCCGGGCACGCCACCGTGGCGGGCTACGACGTGGTGAAGCAGCCCCGGCAGCTGCGCCGCACGATCGGCCTGACCGGGCAGTACGCCTCGGTCGACGAGAAGCTCTCCGGCTGGGAGAACCTCTACATGATCGGGCGGCTGCTCGATCTCCCGCGCAAGCAGGCGCGGTCCCGCGCCGACGAGCTCCTGGAGCGGTTCTCGCTCACCGACGCGGCCAAGAAGGCCGCGATGGACTACTCCGGCGGCATGCGACGCCGTCTGGACCTGGCCGCCTCGATGATCGGCAGCCCGGCCGTGCTGTACCTCGACGAGCCGACGACGGGGCTCGACCCCCGTACCCGCAACGAGGTCTGGGACGAGGTGCAGCGCATGGTCGCGGAGGGGGCGACCGTCCTGCTCACCACCCAGTACATGGAAGAGGCCGAGCAGCTCGCCAATGAGCTCACCGTCATCGACAAGGGCAAGATCATCGCCCGTGGCGGGGTCGACGAGCTCAAGGCGAAGGTCGGCGGCCGCACCCTGCAGATCCGGCCGTCGGACCCGGCGCAGCTGGCCTCCATGGCCCAGGCGCTCAGGGAGACCGGCCTGGACGGGGTCGCGGGCGCGCAGGCCGTCCCGGACGAGGGTCTGCTCTACGTGCCGATCCTCAGCGACGAGCAGCTGACCGCGGTCATCGGGCTGCTCGGCACCCGCGGCTTCTCGCTGGCCCATGTCGCCACCGCGCTGCCCAGCCTGGACGAGGTGTTCCTGGCCATCACCGGCGGCAAGTCCACGTCCGCCACCGACACGATTCCCCAGGAGGTCGCCGCGTGAGCACGACGACTCTGACGCCCACCCCCACCGACGCGGCCGAGCCCGTCCCGGCGAAGAAGCTCCACGACGAGGGCCGGATCGGGCTGCGGGGCAATCTGCGTCACATCGGCGCGCTGGTGCGGCGCAACCTGCTCCAGATCAAGAAGGATCCGGAGTCGATGTTCGACGCGCTCCTGATGCCGGTCATCTTCACGCTGCTGTTCGTGTACGTCTTCGGCGGCTCGGTCGGCGGCAGCATGGGCGGTGGCCGGCAGGAGTACCTCAACTACCTGATCCCCGGTCTGATGGCGATGATGGGCATGAACATCGCCATGGCGGTCGGCACCGGCGTCAACGACGACTTCCGCAAGGGGGTCATGGACCGGTTCCGCACCATGCCGATCGCCCGCTCCTCGGTGCTCATCGCGAAGATCGTGGTCGAGCTGGGCCGGATGATGGTCGCCACGTTCATCCTGCTCGGCATGGGCTTCGCCCTCGGCATGGATCTGCAGGCCTCGTGGTTCGGGCTCATCGAGGCGATCGCTCTCTCGGCGGTGTTCGGCGCCGCCATCATGTGGATCTTCATCCTGCTCGGGCTGACCCTGAAGACGGCCCAGGCGGTTCAGGGAATGGGGATGCTCGTGCTGATGCCGCTCCAGTTCGGTTCCTCGATCTTCGCCCCGACCAAGACGATGCCGGGCTGGCTCCAGTCGTTCACCGACTACAACCCGCTGTCCAACCTGGCCGACGCGGCCCGTGCCCTGATGATGGGCGGCCCGCTCGCCCACTCGGTGTGGGTGACGCTCGGCTGGACCGTGGTCATCACCGCGGTGATGGCGCCGCTCGCGGTCGCCAAGTTCCGCAAGAAGACCTGACGCGACTCCTCCGGTTCACTCCCGGAACGCGTCTGCCAAGGCGATGGCCTCGTCCAGTACGAGGCCATCGCCTTCGGCGTACGCGGCCTCGTAGCCGGCGTCGCCGAGAACGGCGCGGGCCGCCGTCTCCGCCTCGGCGTAGTTCCTCCGCTCTATCGTCGTCGGCACATGGCCGTTCGGCAGCAGGCCGTCGCCCGCTCCCAGCAGCCGGGCGGCGAGGGCCGCCCGGCGCTCGCCGCCGAGCCCGGCCAGGGCCCGCGCGAGGGTGACGAGGTTGATGACGGACATCTGCGGCGCCACCATCTGCGACAGCGGGTCCCCGGACCGCTCCAGCGCCTGCCGGCTCCGGGCCAGGGCGTCGGCGTACGCCCCCTCCTGATTGTCCAGCCAGGCCTGCCCGCCCAGCACGAACCCTTCGAAGATCGCCAGAGTCTCGGATCTGAACTCCTCGCGCAGCACGACGTACTGTTCACGGGCCTCGGCGACCCGGCCGGTGCTGCCCAGGAGCATGGCGAGGAAGAGACGCGCGAACGGCATCGCCTCGTGTCCCGCCGCCCGCCCCTCGGCCAGCACCTCACGCAGGATCGCCTCGCCCTCCGCGCTGCGGCCCAGTTCGGAGAGCACGGAGGCGTACCGGGTGCGGAGCACCGCAACCTGGGACTGGGCGCCGAGCCGCTCGGCATAGCCGACGGCGGCCTGGTAGTCGTCGGCCGCACGGGTGTAATCGCCCCGCCGCTCGTTGGCCTCCCCACGGGAGGAGAGCGACTCGGCGGCGCCCCAGTCGTCACCGAGCCGACTGAAGATCTCCAGGCTCTCGTCGGCGTCCACGCGGGCCTCGCCGGACCAGTCGGGGCGGTTGGCCAGCACATTGGCGCGCATCTGGAGCGCTGCGGCCAGCTCCCACTCGTAGCCCAACTCACGGGAGGCACGGACCGTCTCGTCCAGCAGTTCGCGCAGGTCCGAGACGTCCCCGGTGAGCATGACCGCGAAGAACCAGAGCGACGCCGGGGCTCGGCAGGTCTGCGGCTGGCCCGCCCGGTAGGTGGCGGCGATGACGCGCAGCCGCTCCATGCTCTTCTCACCGGTCCACTCGTCCAACGCATGGTCCATGCTGGCCAGTTGGATCAGCGCGATCCCGCGCCGCGCCTCCTGGAGCAGCTCCGGACCCATCGGCGGCGGCGCGTCGGTGCAGCGTTCCCGGATGGAGGGGGCGGGCCGGGCCGGCGGGGCGAACGGGTCCGGCCCCAGGGCGGCCGCCGCGTCGGCCCAGTGCAGGGCATCGGCGCGCAGATCGCGCATCTGCCAGTACCAGGCGAGCGAGAGCACCAGGCAGATCACCTCCTGCTCGTCGGCGGCGGCGACGGCGTGGCGCAAGGCGGTGCGCAGATTCTCGTACTCCCGCTGGAGGAGGTCGATGGCGGCCCGCTGCCCGGCGCCGCGCAGCAGGGGGTCGGTGGTACGGGCCAGCTCCCGGAAGTGCACCAGGTGGCGCTGCTCGACGGTGGCCCGTTCCCCGGACTCGTCGAGCCGCTCGGCGGCGTACTCGCCGACGGTCTCCAGCAGCCGGTAGCGCATCTCTCCGTCGTCGGCGGGTGCGGCCACGACGAGGGACTTGTCGACGAGCGAACCGAGCACCCCGGCGACCTCGCGCGCGTCCTGCGGCCGGTCCGCACAGACCGCCTCGGCCGCGGTCAGCGTGCAGCCGCCGGCGAAGACGGAGAGCCTGCGCAGTACGGCGTGTTCGGATGCGTCGAGGAGGTCCCAGGACCAGTCGACGACGGCGCGCAGTGTCTGCTGACGCGGCAGCACGGTACGGGCGCCGCTGGTCAGCAGACGGAACCGGTCGTCGAGCCGGTCGGCGATCTGGCGCGGGCTGAGCATCCGCAGCCGGGCGGCGGCGAGTTCGATGGCGAGCGGCAGTCCGTCGAGCCGGCGGCAGATCTCGGCGGCGGCCGCCGCGGTCTCCTCGTCCGCGTCGACCCGGAAGCCCGGCTTCGCGGCGGCGCCGCGATCGGCGAGCAGGCGCAGCGCCATCGGGTCGGGCAGCGGGTCGACAGGACGGACGAACTCACCCGGTACGCCGAGGGGTTCACGGCTGGTGGCCAGGACGGTGAGGTCCGGGCAGTGGACGAGCAGATGGTCGGCGAGCGCGGCGGCGGCCTCGATGACGTGCTCGCAGTTGTCGAGGAGCAGCAGCATGCGGCGCCGGGAGCAGTGCTCGGTCAGCCGGACCAGCGGGTCGCCCGCGCCGCGCTCGGCGGCCCGGAGCTCCTCGGCGCCCGCGCCGCGCAGCAGGGTCTCGCGGGCGCCGAGCGCGGTCAGTACGGCGGCGGGGACGGTGTCCGGGTCGTCGACGGGTGCGAGCTCGGCCAGCCAGACACCGTCCGGCCAGGCGGACGCGACGGATTCGGCGGTTTCCTGGGAGAGTCGCGTCTTGCCCGCGCCGCCCGGCCCGAGGAGGGTGACCAGCCGTGCCTGCCCGAGGTCGTCGCGGAGCGCGTCCATATCGGCCTCGCGCCCGACGAAACTGGTGAGCCGGGCGCGCAGGTTGCCGTGCGGGGCGGCGGTACGGGCCGGTCCGGTGCCGGGCGTGCGGTCCGGGGCGGAGACCGGCTCCGAGGCAGGCGGGCGGTGCGCGGCGGCCCCCTGCCCCGGCCTCCGGCCGGGCGGCCGGGGCGCCGGTTCGTGGCGTAGCAACTCGGCGTGCAGTGCGCGCAGTTCCGGGCCGGGGTCGGCGCCGAGCCGGTCGGCGAGCAGGGTGCGTACCTCCTCGTACGCCGCCAACGCCTGCGCCGTACGTCCGGCGTCGCGCAGCGCCCGCAGCCGCAGTGCGTGGAGGGGTTCGTCCATCGGGTGCTCGGCGCAGAGCGCGACCAGCTCGGGCAGTGCCTCGTCGGCCCTGCCCAGCGCGAGCGCAGCGGCCAGCCTGGTGCGACGGGCCTCCAGGTGACGCGCCGTCCAGCGGGCCGTGACGGCGTCTCGGCCCGGCAGATCGGCGAGGACCGGACCGTGCCAGAGCGCGAGCGCGCCGTCGAGTATCGTCACGGCCTTGACCGGATCGCCCTCTTCCAGTGCGCGCGCCCCGTCGCCCGCCAGCCGCTCGAAGCGGTGCAGGTCGACCGTGTCCGGGTCGGCGGCCAGCCGGTAACCGTTCTCCGCCGAGGTGACCGCCCCGTGGCCGAGGACCCTGCGGAGCCGGCCGACGAGCGCCTGCAGTGCGCCGACCGCGTCGGCGGGCGGGTCGCCGTCCCACACCTCGTCGACCAGCACGGTGGCGGGGACCGTTCGGCCGGGTCGCAGTGCGAGAACGGTCAGCAGGGCGCGCAGCCGCGCCCCACCGATGGCGACGGGCGTGCCGTCGTCGTGGAAAGCCTGTGTGGTGCCGAGGATGCTGTAGCGCACGCGCCTATTCTCCGTGACCGGAACCGGGAAGGGGACAGCCGCCCGGCAGCGTCGGTCCCCGGGGCGCTCCGCCGATGCTCGTCATGCCCCCACCCTGTCCGGAACCACCACCGTGACGCGAGACGTTTCTGCCGTGTCGCCTATACGGTCGAGGCTCGTCCCCGCCCCGCCGCACCCCCGCACCCAGCCATCTGGAGTCCGCTGATGACCACCGCAGCAGCCCGCCGCGACCGGCGGATCAGTCCGGTCTTCCTCGGGATCGTCGCCGTCATGGCGGTGTCGGGCTGGGCGGTGTGGGCGGACGTCGGGTATCCGTACGGCCTCACGGCCTTCCTGTTCGTCACGGCGGCGTGGGTCGTCTCCCTCTGTCTGCACGAGTACGCGCACGCCCGCACCGCGCTCCACAGCGGGGACATCTCGGTCGGGTCGAAGGGTTATCTCACGCTCAACCCGTTCGCGTACACGCACGCCCTGCTGAGCATCGTGCTGCCCGTGCTCTTCGTGATCATGGGAGGAATCGGTCTGCCCGGTGGTGCGGTCTTCATCGAGCGGGGCCGGATCCGTGGTCGCTGGAAGCACAGCCTGATCTCGGCGGCGGGTCCTCTGACGAACGTACTGTTCGCGCTCGTCTGCACGGCGCCGTTCTGGCTGCACGCGCTGGACGGCGTCCCGATGGAGTTCCGCTACGCACTGGCCTTCCTGGCGCTGCTTCAGGTCACCGCTGCGCTGCTGAACTTCCTGCCGGTCCCCGGGCTGGACGGGTACGGGGTGATCGAGCCCTGGCTGTCGTACGGGATCCGCCGCCAGGTGGAGCCGTTCGCCCCGTTCGGGCTGCTGGCGGTCTTCGGTGTGCTGTGGATCCCCGAGGTCAACGAGGCATTCTTCGGCATGATCCACGGCCTGCTGCAGTCACTGGGGGTCGGCGAGTCCGACACGTACTGCGGTCTGGACACCTACCGGTTCTGGCAGAGCTGGGACACGGCGAGCCCCCTCTGCGCCTCCTGAGCGCCGCGTGATCCGTGGCGGACGCTCGGCGTCGGCCACGCATCACGGCCGTTCACTCAGGACGTGGTCCCGGCGCGCTGCCTGCGCAGGTAGTACCACGCCATGTTGGACGAGAGCCCGGCCAGCAGCACCCAGACGATCCCGAGCCAGCTGCCCTGGACGAACGAGGCCACGGCCGCGCCGACGGCGAGGACGCAGACGGCGAGAGCGTAGAGAGCGAGGCGGGGCATGGGGGGCAGCTCCTGTCCGGAGGTGGTGCACGGTCCCGTCCAGTGTCCCCCATGCCCCGTGCCGCTCCGCGCAGGGTGGGGCGTGGCCGCGGGCCGGCTCAGACGTCGGTGGCGCGCAGGCCCGCGTGTGCCTTGTAGCGGCGGTTGACCGCGATCAGATTGGCGACGAGCGATTCGACCTGGTGGGCGCCGCGCAGCCGGCCCGCGAAGACGCCCCGCATGCCGGGGATCCGGCCGGCCAGGGCCTGGACGACGTCGGTGTCGGCGCGGGCCTCGCCCAGCACCAGCACATCGGTGTCGATCTCCTCGATCGTCTCGTCCTGGAGCAGCACCGCCGAGAGGTGGTGGAAGGCGGCGGTGACCCGGGAGCCGGGGAGCAGGGCGGCGGCCTGCTCGGCGGCGCTGCCCTCCTCGGGCTTCAGGGCGTACGCGCCCTTCTTGTCGAAGCCGAGCGGATTGACGCAGTCGATGACGAGCTTTCCGGCGAGCTCCTCGCGCAGCGACTCCAGCGTCTTGGCGTGGCCGTCCCAGGGCACGGCGACGATCACGACGTCGCTGCGGCGCGCGCACTCGGCGTTGTCCGCGCCCTCGACGCCGAGACCCAGCTCGTCGGCGGCGGTCCGGGCGCGCTCCGCGGCGCGCGAACCGATGATCACCTTCTGCCCTGCGCGGGCGAACCGGTAGGCGAGCCCGCGCCCCTGTGGACCGGTTCCGCCGAGCACACCGACGGTCAGCCCGGATACGTCGGGCAGGTCCCAGGGGTCCTTGGCGGGGGGCTTGGGCGCGCTGCCGCTGTCATTCGTAGTCATGAGCCCGACACTACTGCGCACCGTGACGGGGCATGCCGCCCCGCCCTCCGCCCGCTCCGCCACCCGGCGCCGTCACCTCGTTGGGCTGGTTCGCGGCCGTTCGCCGGTGCCGGGGCGGAGACTGCGGCAAGATGCCGGGCCATGGATGCCGTCCGTGTCGCCCTGCTCCGTGAGGTGCTCGCCGGAACCGAGTGGCCCGCGGCGGCCAGGCGGTTCGCAGGGGCGCTCCGCTCGTCGGTCGTGCCGCACGGCGGTGGGCTGCTGCTGGTCGGCACGGCGTCGTACGAACCGTGGCATCTGGCGGCCCACCTGGTCGACGAGTCCACCTGGTCCGGGCTGCCGGAGCTGTCACCCACGCTCGTACGGCACCGGGTGGAGCCGGGCGATCCGGCGCACCTGGCCGTCGGACCGGGCCGGATCGAGGCGGCCGGACGGGGCGAGACGCTGCTCCTGGTGGCCCCGGAGCGGCCCGGGGACGGGCTGCTGGAGCGGGTGCACGACGCGCGGCGGGCCGGGGCGACGGTGCTGTCCCTGAACGGCGGTGATCCGGAGGTGCGGGGGCTGGCCCACGAGTCGCTCGTGGTGGCCGGGAGCGACGAGGTGGACCTGGACACCGTGCAGCATCTGGTGAGCGCGGCGGCCGGGGAGAACAGCATCCCGGTGCCGCGCGGCCGGCGCCGCTTCCGGGACCGGCTCTCCCGGCTCGCCGACCAGCTGACCGCGCCACCGCCGCCACGCTGGTGAGGGGCGGCGGTTGCGCCCCTGGTCGCGGCGGGCCGCCCCGGCCATAACCAGTTGCACGGCGCATGTACGGCACCGGACCATGACCCCTCGTGACCACTGCCCCGCCGCTCCCCGCCCGGCTCTCCGCGCTGTTGCCCGACCTCTCCCCCCTGCGGTCCTCGGCCGACTTCCGGCTGCTGTGGGTCCAGGGCCTGGTCACGTACTTCGGCAGTTTCATGGCGCTGATCGCGCTGCCGCTGCAGATCAAGGAGATCACCGGTTCGCCGCTCGCGGTCGGCGCGATGGGCGCGGTCGAGCTGGTGCCGCTGGTCGTCTTCGGCCTGTACGGCGGGGCGCTCGCCGACGCCACGGACCGCCGCAAGGTGATCCTGGGCACCGAGGCGGGGCTGGGGCTGCTCGCGCTCGTCCTGCTGGTGAACGCCGCGCTGCCCGCCCCGATGCTCTGGCCGCTCTATCTCGTCGCGGGAGGCGTCTCCGCGCTCGCCGGACTGCAGCGGCCCGCACTGGACTCGCTGATGGCCAGGATCGTGCCGCACGACCAGCTCACCGCGGCCGCCGCCCTGAACTCGCTGCGCTGGCAGTTCGGGGCGATCACCGGCCCGGCGGTGGCGGGTCTGGTGGTGGCCTGGGCCGGGCACGCCACGGCGTACGCGGTCACGGTGGTCACGTTCACCGTCTCCGTGGTGCTGTGCCTGCGGCTGGCCCCCGCGCCGCCCGCCCGGCACGCGGGGAAGCCGTCGCTGCGCGGCATCGCCGAGGGGGCGAGGTACGCCTGGAGCCGGCCGGTGCTGCTGGGGACGTACGCGATCGATCTGGCCGCGATGTTCTTCGCCTTCCCGAACGCGGTCTTCCCGTTCCTCGCGGACGAGCTGGACGCCGAGTGGTCGCTGGGCCTGATGTACGCGGCGGGGTCGGTCGGCTCCCTGCTGCTGGGACTGACCAGTGGCTGGACCTCCCGGGTGCGCCGGCACGGGCTGTTCGTGGTGTCCGGCGCGGCGGTCTGGGGCCTGGCGATCGCGGCGGCCGGCCGGATCGGCAATGTGTGGCTCGTGCTCGTCTGCCTGGCGGTGGCGGGTGCGGGCGACATGCTCAGCGGTCTGGGCCGCTCCACGATCTGGAACCAGACCATCCCGGAGGAGCTGCGCGGGCGGCTGGCGGGCATCGAGGTGCTGTCCTACAGCGTCGGCCCGCAACTGGGTCAGGTGCGGGCGGGCGCGATGGCCGGCTGGACGGGCACGCGATCCGCGATCTGGACGGGCGGCGTGGCGTGCGTGGCCTCGGTCGCACTGCTGGCGGCGGCGCTGCCGAAGCTGCTGACGTACGACTCCGAGACGGATGAGGACGCCGTGCGCAGGCGGGCCGGCAGAGAGGCAGCGGCGGCCCGGGCGTGACCCGTCATGGGTTCCGCACCGGGCCACGCTCCCCCGCCGCTCGCTCGCCGGAGGGGCCGGGCAGGTGTTACGCGTCCTCGTCCGTGGACGTGGAGCGGTCATGCCACTTGGGGTCGTTCTCCCACTCCTGATTGCGTTCCTGCGCCGTCTCCATGGCGTGACGGGCCTCCTCGGATGAGGCATAAGGCCCGAACCGGTCCTTCGCCGGGCACTCCGGGCCTTCCTCGACCTTCTGGTGCTGCAGGCAGTAGTACCACTCGCCCGGCTTGCCGACCGTGCGCTTCTTGAACAGGGCCATCGTCGGCTCCTTTCCTCGGGGCCATGCTGCCCCAAGCACGCTGGTTAGACTCGCTGACATGTCTGGCCAGTCGCTGCTCGTACCAGGGGAGATCACTCCCATCCGTTCCGTACCCGGAAACATCCGGCGCCCCGAGTACGTGGGCAAGCCCGCGCCCACGCCGTACAAGGGCCCGGAGATCCAGGACGCCGACACCGTCGAGCGCATGCGCATCGCGGGCCGGATCGCCGCACAGGCGATGGCGGAGGCTGCGAAACACATCGCCCCCGGCGTGACCACGGACGAACTCGACCGGGTCGCCCACGAGTTCATGTGCGACCACGGCGCCTATCCGTCGACGCTCGGCTACCGCGGCTTCCCCAAGTCGCTCTGCACATCGCTCAACGAGGTGATCTGCCACGGCATCCCGGACTCCACGGTGCTGCGCGACGGCGACATCGTGAACCTCGACGTCACCGCGTACCTCAACGGCGTGCACGGCGACAACAACGCCACATATCTCTGCGGCGACGTGGACGAGGAGTCCCGGCTGCTCGTGGAGCGCACCGAGGAGTCGCTGAAGCGGGCCGTCAAGGCTGTCCGTCCCGGCCGCCAGGTCAATGTGATCGGGCGGGTCATCGAGTCGTACGCGAAACGTTTCGGATACGGGGTGGTGCGGGACTTCACCGGGCACGGGATCAATTCCTCGTTCCACTCCGGCCTGATCATTCCGCACTACGACAGCCCGCACGCGACCACCGTGATGCAGCCCGGCATGACGTTCACCATCGAGCCGATGCTGACGCTCGGGACGCACGACTACGACATGTGGGACGACGGCTGGACCGTGGTGACGAAGGACCGCAAGCGCACCGCCCAGTTCGAGCACACACTGGTGGTGACGGAGACGGGCGCGGAGATCCTGACCCTTCCGTAGGGCCTTCCGCTCGGATCGGCCGCTCCCCCGCGGCCCCGCCAGC
This sequence comes from Streptomyces sp. NPDC058231, assembly GCF_042882275.1. Lineage (NCBI taxonomy): Bacteria > Bacillati > Actinomycetota > Actinomycetes > Kitasatosporales > Streptomycetaceae > Streptomyces > Streptomyces sp. NPDC058231. The sequence continues at coordinate 28,656 of NZ_JBHVWN010000013.1, forward strand.
CACCGCGCGCACCCCGGCACAGGGGCGGAATCGGGCGTATCGTTTTTACCGACAGACCGTCGGGAAGTTATTGACTCAGGCAGAGGATCGGAGATGTCGACAGTCACCGCCACGCGCGGTCGCTGTCGGCATTTCCCTTCCTTCCGGACTTCCTGTCCTTCTTCGGTCCCCGGAGGCCCGCCTTGGACGCAACCGTCACCACGCCTTTCTCGACACTGATCCGTACGGCGTCGCACGAACAGCACACCGAGGCGGAGACCTCGACCTTCATGAGCGACCTGCTGGGCGGGCGCCTCGGGCTCGACGCGTACGCGCGCTACACCGAGCAGCTGTGGTTCGTCTACCGGGCACTGGAGGACGGCGCGGAGGCGCTGCGCGGCGACCCGGTCGCCGGTCCGTTCGTACAGCCGGAGCTGATGCGCACCGCCGCGCTCGAGAGCGATCTGATGCATCTGCGGGGTGCGCGGTGGCGCGAGGGCCTGGAACCGCTGCCCGCGACGGCCGCGTACGCCGACCGGGTCGCCGCGTGCGCGCGCACCTGGCCCGCCGGTTACATCGCGCACCACTACACCCGGTATCTCGGGGACCTCTCCGGCGGGCAGATCATCCGTGACCGGGCGGAGCGGACCTGGGGGTTCGCCCACAAGGGCGACGGGGTGCGGTTCTACGTCTTCGAGTCGATCCCCAACCCCGCCTCGTTCAAGCGGGGTTACCGCGAGCTGCTGGACGCGGTGGACGCGGACGACCTGGAGAAGCAGCGGATCGTCGACGAGTGCAAGCGGGCGTTCTCACTGAACACCGCGGTGTTCCGGGAGCTGGGCGAGGTGTTCCCGCTCAGCGCTTAGCACCCGGACGGGACGGGGGCCGGGCTGCCCGGCCCCCGTCCCGTCGTGTTCCCTGACGCCTTACGGGCGGCCCGGGTGCGCCAGCAGGACGCGGCCCCCGATCTCCACCATGCCGTCCGGGGCGGGCGCCGTGAGGATCTGGGAGCCGCGCCCCTGCATGATGTTGAGGGCGCGGCCCAGGTGTGCGCTGAGCAGCAGCGCCGCGGCCCCGGTCGCCTCGTCCTCCACGATCTCCGCGGCGCCGGCGCCGGCTCCGCCGGGGCCGCGCCTGGGGAACGCCCGCGCCCTGACCCGGCCCGCCGCTTCCTCCTCCCACGCCCATACGTACAGCCATCCCTCACCGGGCGGCGGCCCGGTCAGCGCCTCCACCTCGGCGACCGACGCGTACTGCTCCAGCGTGCGCGGCGGCGCCCACTCCGGACGGGCCGTGATCCAGGTGAACTCGCCGTCCTGGCGGGCGAAGACCTCCCCGACGGGCAGTTCCAGGATCTCCAGGTCGAGCAGCCACGCGGCGCCGACGAGCGGATGCCCGGCGAACGGCAGCCGGAGCCCGGGGGTGTAGATGTCGATGTGACCGCGCTCGGGATCGTCGACGAAAATGGTCTCGCTGAAGCCGAGCCGCCCGGCGAGTGCCAGCCGGGACGCCTCGTCCGGCCAGGCGCGCCCGTCCCGTACGACCCCGAGAGGGTTGCCGTGCCGGCCGTCGGGATCGCAGAACACCCGCAGAACGTCGATGCCCGCGGGCACGTCGAAGTCACTCACGTGCGCATTCAAGCACCGCACGGTCGTCCTCGGCGGGCGCCTCCTGTCGCGCCGATGCGACCCCCGGCGGCGCCTTGACGCTCACTTGACTTTTCTGTGGGTCGCCTGTGGGTCATCCGTGATCACTTCGTTCCCTTTGCACCCCGGATGAGAGCTGAATCACTTCGCAACCGGGTATCGGTGAGGTAAGCCTCGGTTAAGTTAGGTCCGCCTCACCTGCCCTTGCCCGGCCCCCGCCATCCCCTCTCTTGAGCCTTTGTGGAGCCCCGTATGCGAGCCGTTCGTTTCTCCGTCGTCACCGCTGTCGCCACGGTGGCGGCCCTGACCGCCGTCACGGGCTGTGCCGAGAAGAGCGACGGCAAGGGCGACGGCGCCGTGAGTGTCGTGGCGAAGGACGACTCCTGCGCGGTGTCGAAGAAGAAGCTTCCGGCCGGCCACGTCGAACTGGCCGTGGAGAACAAGGGATCCAAGGTCACCGAGGTCTACGTCCTCTTCCCGGACGACCGCATCGTCGCCGAGCGCGAGAACATCGGCCCCGGCACCAAGGCGAACATCACGGCCGAGATCAAGGCCGGTTCGTACGAGATCGCCTGCAAGCCCGGCATGAAGGGCAACGGCATCCGGCAGAAGATCGAGGTCACCGGCGGCAAGATCGCGAAGCGCAGTCCCGAGATGGACAAGGCCGTCGCCGGGTACCGCACCTACGCGCAGAAGCAGGCCGACGAGACGCTGCCGAAGGTCAAGGTCTTCACCGACGCGGTCGCCGCGGGTGACATCGAGGCCGCGAAGAAGGCGTACGCCGACTCCCGCATCGGCTGGGAGCGCACCGAGCCGGTCGCCGAGTCGTTCGGTGACATCGACCCGAAGGTCGACACCCGCGCGGACGGCCTGGAGGACGGCCAGAAGTGGACCGGCTGGCACCGCCTGGAGAAGGCGCTGTGGCAGGACAAGAAGCTCGGCGCCGAGGAGAAGGCGCTCGCGCCCACCCTCTACAAGGACCTGCTGGACTGGCAGAAGCGGGTCGGTACGGCGGACATCACGCCGACCTCGATGGCCAACGGCGCCAAGGAGCTCCTCGACGAGGTCGCCACCGGCAAGGTCACCGGCGAGGAGGAGCGGTACAGCCACACCGACCTGGTCGACTTCAAGGCGAACGTCGAGGGCGCCGAGAAGTCGTACGAGCTGCTGAAGCCGATCGCCTCCAAGAACGACGCGGCGCTGACCGCGACCCTGGACAAGCAGTTCGCGGCCCTGAACACGCTGCTGGACAAGTACCGCCAGGACAAGACGTCCTACGAGTTCACCTCGTACGACAAGGTCGGCAAGGCGGATCGCAAGGAGCTGTCGGACGCGGTCAACGCACTGGCGGAGCCGCTCTCCAAGCTCGCCGCCGCAGTCACGAAGTAACGAACGGAGACGCCGGGCATGTCCGAGGAGACGCAGAACACCGCCGGTGGCGATGAGAACGCCACCACCGCCGTCGGGCATGCCCCGTCCCGCCGCGCCCTGCTCGGCTGGGGCGGCGCCGGGCTCGCGCTCGGCGCCGTCGCGGCCGGTGGCGCGGTCGCCGCGGTGCGTACGGAGAACGACGCGGTGCCGGCCGCGGAGAGCGGCGCCGCCGTGCCGTTCCACGGCGCGCACCAGGCCGGTATCGCCACCGCCGTACAGGACCGGCTGCACTTCGCCGCGTTCGACGTGACGACGAAGGACCGGGCCGAGCTGATCGCCCTCCTCAAGGAGTGGACCCGGGCCGCCGAGCGGATGACGGCGGGTCACGCGGTCGGCGACGGGGCGTACGGCGGTCTCGCCGAGGCGCCGCCGGACGACACCGGCGAGGCGCTCGGGCTCAAGCCGTCCCGGCTCACCCTCACCATCGGCTTCGGTCCCTCGCTGTTCGCCAAGGGCCGGTTCGGTCTTGAGGACCGGCGCCCGGAGGCGCTGGTCGATCTGCCGAAGTTCCCCGGCGACAATCTCGACACCTCCCGCAGCGGCGGCGACCTGTGCATCCAGGCGTGCGCGGACGACCCGCAGGTCGCGGTGCACGCCATCCGCAACCTCGCCAGGATCGGCATGGGCCGCACCGCGATCCGCTGGTCCCAGCTGGGTTTCGGCAAGACGTCGTCGACGACGCCCGACGCCCAGACCCCGCGCAACATGATGGGCTTCAAGGACGGCACCCGGAACATCGCCGGTACCGACACCGCGGCCCTCGACCAGCACGTGTGGGTCGGCGCGAAGGACAAGGCCGGCTGGATGACCGGGGGTTCGTACCTGGTGGCCCGGCGGATCCGGATGCACATCGAGACCTGGGACCGCACCGGGCTCCAGGAGCAGGAGGACGTCTTCGGCCGGGACAAGGGCGAGGGCGCCCCGGTCGGCAAGGCGAAGGAGCGCGACGAGCCGTTCCTGAAGGCGATGCTGCCCACCGCGCACGTGCGGCTCGCCCACCCGGACAGCAACGGCGGCGCGACGATCCTGCGCCGCGGTTACTCCTTCACCGACGGTACGGACGGTCTGGGCCGGCTCGACGCCGGGCTGTTCTTCCTCGCCTACCAGCGCGATGTCCGCAAGGCGTTCATTCCGCTGCAGCGCCGCCTCTCGGCGCATGACGCACTCAACGAGTACATCCAGCACGTGGGTTCGGCGCACTTCGCCGTCCCGCCGGGCGTCCGCGACACGGACGACTGGTGGGGCCGGGCGCTGTTCTCGTAACGGGGCTCGAAGCAGAAAAGGAGAACCGAAACGTGTTCAGCAACTTCCTCATCGGCCTGCGCGAGGGGCTCGAGGCCAGCCTGGTCGTCTGCATCCTCGTCGCCTATCTGGTGAAGACCGGCAACAGGGACCGGCTGCTGCCGATCTGGTGCGGTGTCGCCATCGCGGTCGTCGTCAGCCTGGCGTTCGGCGCGGGGCTCGAATTCGGCTCGCAGGAGATGACGTTCGAGGCGCAGGAGGCGCTCGGCGGCTCGCTGTCGATCGTCTCGGTGGGTCTGGTCACCTGGATGGTGTTCTGGATGCGGCGCACCGCGCGGCATCTGAAGAAGGAGCTGCACGGGAAGCTGGACGCGGCGCTCGCGATGGGCACCGGCGCGCTGGTTGCCACGGCGCTGCTCGCGGTCGGCCGGGAGGGGCTGGAGACCTCGCTGTTCGTCTGGCGTGCGGTGCACGCGGCGGACGACGGCTGGCACCCGATGATCGGTGCGTTCCTCGGGATCGCCGGCGCGGTGGTGCTGGGCTGGCTGTTCTACCGCGGCGCGTTGAGGATCAACCTGGCGAAGTTCTTCACCTGGACGGGTGGCATGCTGGTGATCGTCGCCGCGGGCGTCCTCGCGTACGGCGTGCACGACCTGCAGGAGGCCGAGTTCCTGGGCGGCATCAACAGCCAGGCGTTCGACATCAGCGGCGTGATCCCGCCGGACAGTTGGTACGGGACCCTGCTGAAGGGCACCTTCAACTTCCAGCCCGATCCGACCGTTCTTCAGGTCACGGTGTGGCTCCTGTATCTGATCCCCACGCTCGCGCTGTTCCTCGCCCCGGTAGGGTTCGGACGGTCAGTGGGGGCGACGGATCAGAAGGCGCAGAAAGCAACGGATGAGAAGCCTGAGGCCGATTCGGCTGGCGACGGGGCTCGCGGCAGCGACAGTGCTGAGCATGACGGCGAGCGGGTGCGTGACGGTGCACGGCGAGCTGGAAGTCGTACCGACGGCAACGAAGTCTGAGGCCGCGAAGGCCCTCGCGGACTTCACCGCCGCGTACAACGCGGCGGACAAGGCCTACGATCCCGCGCTCGACGCGGACCGGGTGACCGGTTCGCTCGGCGCGATCAACCAGGCCGGTCTCAAGGCGCGGCAGAAGAACAACCCCGGCGGCAACGCGAACCACCAGACCCTGGAACTGACCGACGCCAGGTATCTCATCCCGAAGAAGGCCGGCTGGCCCCGGTGGTTCGTCGCGGACACCGACTCCAACCGCGACCAGGACGACGGCAAGCAGGACACCCGCTGGCTGGTCGTGTTCCTGCGGACCGGTCCCGGCTCCGGCTGGCGGGCCGCCTATCTGTCTGTGGTGCCCCCGTCCCAGCTGCCCGCGTTCGCGAAGGACGGCGACGGGCAGGCCCGGCCGGTGTCGGCGGACGACGGTGAACTCTCGGTGGCGCCGAAGGACTTGAGCACGCAGTACACGTCCTACCTGCAGAAGGGCACACCGGACGTATGGGCTCCCGGTGGCACCACCTCGGGCTGGCGGGAGGCCCGCAGGAACACCCGGCAGGCCGGTTTCTCCTACCAGTACATCGACCGCCCGCTGGACGGCGGTACGTTCGCTCCGCTCGGCCTGGAGACGGAGGACGGCGGGGCACTGGTCTTCTTCAGCAGCAAGCACTTCGAGCAGCAGACCGCGGCGAAGGGTCTGCGTCCGGCGGTCAACGCCGATGTGCAGGCACTGCTGTCCGGTGAGGTGAAGAGCACCCTCACCAAGGAGCGGGTCTCCAGCCAGCTGGTGTACGTCCCGAAGAAGGGCGCCGCCAACGGCGGCAAGGTCATCGTGCTGAACCGGTTGCCGGGGCTCACGGCGGCGAAGGGTTCCTAGCCGTCGTCCACGCGGCCCGCTCCCGGGAGTCCGGAATCCACGGTCCCGGGAGTCCTCGGAGCGGGGCCGTGGGACCCCGCGCCCCGCTTCAGCGGCTGAGCGGCCAGGTCACCGAGTCATGGTCGAGATCACTCTGGTCCGCGGTGTCGGCGTACTGCGCGCAGGCGTCGGTGAGCGTCTCCAGCAGCGTCAGCGGATCGGGCAGCGGGTTCTCCGGGCCCCGGATCCAGTGCACGTCCAGCTCGGCGGGGAGCTGGGCGGGCGGCAGCAGTACATAGCTGCCGCGGCAGTGCCAGCGCAGCCCCGGATGCTCGTCCATGGTCTCGGGGTGGCAGTCCAGCTCGCAGGGCCACCACTCGTCCTCGTCCTCGGGGGTGCCGCGGGTGGCGGTGAAGAAGAGCATCCGGTCGTCGCCGGAGACTGCGACCGGGCCGACGTCGATGTCCGCGGCGAGGAGCCGCTCCAGTGCCTGGTTGCCCGCGGAGACCGGCACGTCGAGGACGTCGTGGATCATGCCGGTCGCGGTGATGAAGTTCGCCTGCGGCTGGCTGCGGGCCCAGCGCTCGATCTGGCCGCGGTCGGTGGTGGACTGCGTCTGCCAGGCGAAGGAGATGGGGTGCCGGGCCGGGGTGGGGCAGCCGATGCGTTCGCACGAACATCGGTAGCCGACCGGATGGGCTGCGGGCGCGATCGGCATTCCGGCCTCGGCGACAGCCAGGAGCAGCGCCTCCCGTGCGGTGTCGTCGACCGCACTCTGCTGCGGTTTGGGTCGTCGGCGCAGCCATTGGGAAAATTTGCTCTCTGTGCCGCGAGAACGGCCGAAATCGGCGCCCATCAATCCCCTTACCTCAGCGTTGCCCCTGTCCATGGTCCCACCATCCTGCGCCCCCGGTGGCCAGAGTTCTCAAGCGGGGTGCGGAGGCCACCGCGCCGAGCTGGGCACTATGCCACCGCTTGCCCTTAAATGACAGATATGGCCCGGTGTGGCTCGACGGCCGTCCGGCCGTGCGGGGCGCTGCCGACGGTGGTGCGCGCGGACACGCGCGAACGGCGGGTCCGCGGCAGCCGGCGGCAGCCTGGCCCCGCGTCGGCGGCAGCCCCTGACCGGCCCCCGGCCCGTCCGGGCCCTTCAGGGGTACCCGTGGGCCCGCGGGACGGACCGCCGGGCCCCGGTGTCCGGAACGTGCCACGGCGTGTCCGGAAGAACCACCCGATCGGCTCACTGCGCGAAGGCCCCGGACGGCGCACCATGAGCTCACGCACACACCCGTGCGAGCCCCGACGATCCGCAGGTCACCCCTGCCGTCCGTGAGGAGCCCCCATTGCCTCGTGAAGCCACACCCTCACCGCTTCGTGAAGCCTCGGCCCCGTCACCCCGCGAAGCGACCCCGCGCCGCTACCTGATGTGCGCCCCCGTCCACTTCGAGGTCACGTACTCCATCAACCCGTGGATGGACCCGACCAAGCCGGTCGACCTCCCCTTGGCCCAGGCCCAGTGGGAGGATCTGCGCGACCGCTACCGGGCGCTCGGCCACACCGTCGAGCTGCTCACCCCGCGTCCCGAACTGCCCGACATGGTCTTCGCCGCCAATGGCGCGACCGTCGTCGACGGCCGGGTACTGGGTGCCCGGTTCGCCTACCGGGAGCGGTACGCGGAGGCGGAGGCCCACCGGGACTGGTTCCGGGACCACGGCTTCACCGAGATCCGCGAGCCGGACCACGTCAACGAGGGCGAGGGCGACTTCGCGGTCACCTCCTCCTACCTCCTGGCCGGGCGCGGCTTCCGGTCCAGTCCGCTCTCGCACGACGAGGCGCAGGAGTTCTTCGGCCGGCCGGTGATCGGCCTCGATCTCGTGGATCCGCGCTACTACCACCTGGACACCGCGCTCTGCGTGCTCGACGAGGCGGGCGACGAGATCATGTACTACCCGGGTGCCTTCTCGCCGGGCAGTCTGTCCGTGCTGAGGCGGCTCTTCCCGGGCGCGCTGACCGCCGAGGAGGCGGACGCCGCGGCGTTCGGGCTGAACTCGGTCAGCGACGGGCTCCACGTGCTGGTGCCGCAGGGCGCGGCGGGCCTCTTCGACCCGCTGCGGGCGCGCGGCTTCGAACCGGTCCCGATGGACCTGAGCGAGCTGCTCAAGGGCGGCGGCAGTGTGAAGTGCTGCACCCAGGAGCTGCGCGCGTAGGCGCCGGGCCCGCGTTCAGTCCGTACCGTGGGGCGGCGGCCAGGCGTCGCCCCACGCGACGTCCCGTGCGGCCCGGTACAGCTCGCCGTGGCGTTTGGTGACGGTGTCCCGCCGCAGTGCCTCGTCGCGGGTGCACAGGTCCAGCAGGACCTGCCCCTTGCGGATCTGCGGCTTGCGGGTGACCCGGGCCCGTACCGGTTCGGTGCCGAAGCGGGTCGCCACGACATAGCTGAACTTCTCGTCCTCGTACGGGAGTGAGCCGCCCTTCACCTGCCGGTGCAGCGAGGAGCGGCTGACCCGGGCCGAGAAGTGGCACCAGTCGGTGCCCGGCTCGATGGGGCACGTGCCACTGTGCGGGCAGGGCGCGGCGACCGTCATCCCGGCGGCGATCAGCCGGTCACGGGCCTCGATGACACGGGCGTAGCCGTCGGGGGTGCCGGGCTCGACGACCACGACGGCCTGCGCGGCGGCCGCGGCCGTGTCGACCAGGCCGGTGCGGGCTTCCTCGGTCAGCTCCTTGAGCACGTAGCTGACGGTCACCAGGTCCGCGGGGGCGAGCTCCAGGTCCTTGCCGATCCGGGCCCGCCGCCACTCGGCGGCGCGCAGCGCCGCGATGCCGGAGGACTCGGCCAGCTCACGGCCCAGGGCCAGCGCCGGCTCGGCCCAGTCCAGGACGGTCGTCCGCGGTCCGTCCCAGGCGCCGGCGACGGCCCAGCTCGCCGCGCCGGTGCCGCCGCCGATGTCGGTGTGCGTGGCGGGCGTCCACTCCGGGGCGGCCGCACGGAACGCGGCCAGGGCGGACCGTACCGCTTCGAAGGTCGCCGGCATGCGGTACGCGGCGTACGCGGCGACGTCCGAGCGGTCACGGAGCACCGGGGCGTCGGTGGGGGTGGTCCCCCGGTAGTTGGCGATGAGCCGGTCGACGGCCCGCGCCGCCTGCTTGGGCGGCAGCCCGTCGAGCAGTCCGGCCAGCGCCGTGCGCAGGGTCTCGGCGGTGGAGAGGGTGACGTTCACCGACAAATTGTAGGCGGATACGACCGGCTGTTCTCCGGCCGTTCTCCGGCCGGAACCCGTCCGTCCGGCGCGCCGTCGCCGGGCACCGGTCCCCCGCACCGGAAGCCCTGGTCCGAACTGCTGGGAAAAACCGGCCAGTTGCTACGCTGACCGGCGCGGGGCCAGGATTGCTCATCGGAGGGGACCATGAGACAGAAGATCGTGCGTCTGAGCCTGGTCGCCGGGGTGCTCGTGGTCGCACTGCTGCTTCTGCTGGCCACCTGCGGCGCCGGGGGCGGCCGGGACGGGACCGGGGGCAAGGCCGGGAGCAAGGCCGGGAGCAAGACGCCCGCGCCGGCGGTGACGTCCGCGGGGCCTGCCCCGGCGACACAGCTCACGGTCCCGCCCGCGTACTCGACCCGGAGCGGCTGGGAGCTCGTCAACACCTCGCCCGACTACGCGATCTCCCGGACGACGGGACGTCTGGCCTATCTGCTGCGGGTCGGCGAGAACCAGTACCGGCTGGAGACCATCGACTCGGAGACCGGCAGGGCCGGCTGGAAGGGCGAGAACTGGCGTCCGCCGGCCTCGAAGCACTTCCCGAAACTGTTCCTGATCACCAAGGACGACGTGGAGTACTTCGTCACGTGGGCCTACGGGAAGGTCGGTGAGAGCGCACTGACCCCGGCCGACACGATCGTCTCCCTCGATGTGTACGACGTGCGGGACGGCTCGCGGCGGCGTGTGGAGGTGCCGTGGAGCTCCGCACCGAGCGTCATCGCCTCCGGCCCCGGCATTCTGATCAGCGACGGGCGGACGACCAGCGCGGTGGTCGACCCGGCGACCGGCCTGATCTCGAAGATCGCCCCGTCGGCGCTCAAGTACCCGAAGGACTGCCCGTCCTGCAAGCAGCTCACCGAGGTGTTCGGACTCACCGACCGGGGGCTGCTGCTGAGCGGGGCGCGCGAGTTCTGGGTGCAGGGCGGCTGGTTCAGCCGGAACGTCGCCCCGCGGCACACGGACCGCACCAGCGGGATCCCGACCTCCGTGGCCCCCGGCTGGGTGCTGGCGAAGTGGCAGCTCGCGAAGGGGCAGAAGCAGGCGGGGACCCATGACCTGTGGGCGGTGCACGACGCGGAGACGGGGAAGCCGGTGGCCACGGTGGAGTGCAACAAGGTGGCCATCAAACCGGGCCAGTACCCGCAGGCGGTCATGTCGCCCTCGGGGACCTATCTGGTGGCCGGCAACCTCGCCTTCGACCTGACGGCGGACAAGGGGTTCTGCCTGGAGGCGCCGGACGGTTCGAAGCGGCTGACGCTGGCGTCCGTCACGGACGAGGGCGTCGCGTACGGCGCGACGAGCGCACGCAACGCGACGGACGCGCTGAGCGGCGGCGGCCGGCCGTACGCGGTCGAGGTCGCCACGGGCGTGGCGGAGCGGCTGCCGTCGAACGTGCGGCTGCCGGGCGCCGAGGCGAAGGCGGAGGTCGGCGTGTTCCGGTGGACGGACGAGAAGGACCGGCTGCATCTGCTCGGCTACCCGCGGGCCCCGCGCTGAGGGCTGTCGTGTGCCGCGTGGTGCGCCCGCCGCGGCCACGGGTCACGGGGCCGTCCTCGGCGCCCCCGGCGGGTGCGGGCCTCCCGGGGGCGGGTGCGGCAGCGGGCGGAGTCCGCGGTCCCTCCCGGCTGCTACGCCGTCCGCTGCCAGGGACGGCACAGGGTCAGGAAGCACGTCATCGCGCCGACCGCGCACACCACCTGGACGACCGCCATCGGGACGGCCGTCCGGTCCCCCGCGATACCGACGAGCGGTGAGGCGACGGCGCCGATCAGGAACGACGACGTACCGAGCAGTGCCGAGGCGGAACCCGCGGCGTGCTTGGTACGCATGAGGGCCTGGGCATTGGTGTTCGGCATCGCGAGCCCCATCGCCGACATCAGGACGAAGAGCCCGGCGGCGACCGGCACCAGACCGACGTCGCCGAAGACCCCGGACGTCATCAGCAGCAGCCCGGTCGCGGCGACCACGATGGCACCCAGCCCGAAGCCGAGCGCCCTGTCCATGCTGACCCGGCCGACCAGCACCCTGCCGTTGATCTGTCCGACGGTGATCAGGCCGATCGAGTTGATGCCGAAGAGCAGGCTGAAGGTCTGCGGCGAGGCGCCGTAGATCTCCTGGATCACGAACGGGGACGCGCTCACATAGGCGAAGAGCGCGGCGAAGGCGAGGCTGCCCGCGATCATGTAGCCGGTGAAGACCCGGTCGCCGAGGAGACCGCGCATGGTGCGCAGCGCATCGGCCACGCCGCCGGTGTGCCGGTCCTGCGGCGGCAGGGTCTCGTGCAGCCACTTCCACACGACGAGGGTGAGCACGACGCCGACGACGGTCAGGACGGCGAAGATGCCCCGCCAGTCGGTGAACCTCAGCACCTGTCCGCCGATCAGCGGCGCGACGATCGGCGCGACGCCGGAGATCAGCATCAGGGTGGAGAAGAACTTGGCCATCTCCACGCCGTCGTACATGTCACGGACCACGGCCCGGGCGATGACGATGCCGGCCGCGCCCGCCAGCCCCTGCAGGAGGCGGAAGCCGATGAGGAGTTCCACGGTGGGCGCGAAGACGCAGATGGCGGTGGCGAGCACGTAGACCGCCATGCCGAGGAGCAGCGGCCGGCGCCGGCCCCAGCGATCGCTCATCGGTCCGACGACGACCTGGCCGAGCGCCATTCCGGCGAGGCAGGCGGTGAGGGTGAGCTGGACGGTGGCCGCGGGGGCGTGCAGGACGTCGGTGACCGCCGGCAGCGCCGGCAGGTACATGTCCATGGAGAGCGGCGGGAGCGCGGTGAGGCCGCCGAGGACGAGGGTGACGAGGAGTGCGGTGCGGCGGGCCGCGGTGGCGGCGGCACCGGTACGTGCGCCGGTACCGGGACCGGTTGGGGTGTTCGATATGTCTGCGTGCTGGGCTCGGCTCACGCCGGTCTCCGGCATTCTCATCTCCAAATAGTTGAATCCGCCTCTATGCTCTCAGCTCAGCCGGAGTGGTCGAGACCTTTTTCTTGGGAGCAGGCATGAGCAGGACCGTTCGTTGGGGCGTGCTGGCCACGGGTGGCATCGCCGCGACCTTCACCGCCGACCTGCAGGCCATGCCGGACGCGGAAGTGGTCGCCGTGGCATCCCGTACGGACACGTCGGCGAAGGCGTTCGCCGAACGGTTCGCGATACCGAAGGCGTACGGCAGCTGGGCCGAGCTCGCCGCCGACGACGAGGTCGACGTGGTGTACGTGGCCACGCCGCACTCCGCGCACCGGGAGGCCACCGCGCTCTGCCTGGAGGCCGGGAAGCACGTGCTGTGCGAGAAGGCGTTCACGCTCAATGCCCGGGAGGCGGAGGAGCTCGTGGCCCTCGCCCGGGCCCGCGGCCTCTTCCTGATGGAGGCGATGTGGACGTACTGCAACCCGGTCGTCCGACGGCTGACCGCGCTGATCGCCGACGGCGCCATCGGTGACATCCGTACGGTGCAGGCCGACTTCGGGATCGCGGGTCCGTTCGGCCCGGACCACCGGCTGCGGGACCCGGCGCTGGGCGGTGGCGCGCTGCTGGACCTCGGGGTCTACCCGGTGTCTTTCGCCCAGCTGCTGCTGGGTGAGCCCGACCGTGTGCAGGCCGATGCGCTGCTCTCCCCCGAGGGTGTCGACCTGAGCACGTCCATGCTGTTCGGCTGGGAGTCGGGCGCCACCGCGCTGCTCGGCTGCTCGCTGGTCGCGGACACCCCGCAGACCGCGTCGGTCACCGGCACGAAGGGACGGATCGACTTCCCGCGCGGTTTCTTCCACCCGGAGCGGTTCGTGCTGCACCGGCAGGGACACGACCCCCAGGAGTTCACCGCGGGGAGCACGGGCGAGGGGCTCGGCGGGATGCAGTTCGAGGCGGCCGAGGTGATGCGCGCGCTGCGGGCGGGCGAGACGGAGTCGCCGCTGGTGCCGCTGGACGGTTCGCTGGCGGTGATGCGGACGCTCGACGCGGTACGGGACCGCATCGGCGTCCGCTACCCCGCGGACCGCGTGGGCTGACCGGGACGGGGCCGGGGCCTCACGCCGGAGTGAGGCCCTGGTTCCCCACCTCCGTGACGAACGATCCGGCCGTGGCGACGGGCGCGCCGGGCGTGGTGACGGCCGACACCGTGCGGTAGTCGGCGCGTGCCTGGTCACGGCCCAGCGTGACGACCGTGTACCCGCGCCGGCCGTTGAAGAACTTCATGTGCGGGTTGGCCTGCATCTGGTTGGTCCAGGAGGCCGGCCGGTCGGATCCGTCCTTGCCGCTGGTGATGGACGTGGCGACGATCTCCGTGCCCAGTGTGCGGGACGACGGGTCGTCGAAGTCCTTCTTCAGGTCGAAGCCGTAGCTGACGTGGACGTCGCCGGTGAGCACCATCAGGTTGTCGATCCCGGCGGCCTCCGCACCCTTCAGGATCCGGTCCCGGGAGGCCGGGTAGCCGTCCCAGGCGTCCATGGACAGCTTGAAGTCGTCGGTCGGCACATCGCGCCGCTGGGCGAAGGTGACCTGCTGGGGCACGACGTTCCAGGTGGCCCGCGAGGCACGCCAGCCGTCGAGCAGCCAGCGCTCCTGGGCGGCGCCGGTCAGGGTGCGCGCCGGGTCCTCGGACTCCGGTCCCGGCTTCTGCCAGCCGTCCCCGTACGCCTGGTCGCTGCGGTACTGGCGGGTGTCGAGGATGTCGAACTGGGCGAGCCGGCCGAACTGCAGGCGCCGGTAGAGCTTCATGTCGGGACCGGTGGGGCGCTGCGGGGCGCGCAGCGGCTGGTTCTCCCAGTACGCGCGGTACGCGGCGGCGCGGCGCAGCAGGAACTCCTCCGGCGGGACGTCGTTCTCCGGGGTGCCGCCCGCGTAGTTGTTCTCGGTCTCGTGGTCGTCCCAGGTGACGACGAAGGGGTGCGCGGCGTGCGCGGCCCGCAGATCCGGGTCGGACTTGTAGAGCGCGTACCGCAGCCGGTAGTCCTCCAGCGTGACCGTCTCCCGGTTGAAGTGGGCGGGGAGCGTGCGGTCGGTGTAGTTGCGGGCTCCGCCGGCCGCGGTCACGGCGTACTCGTACAGGTAGTCGCCGAGATGGAAGACGGCGTCGACGTCCTCCTGCGCGAGATGGCCGTACGCGGTGAAGTAGCCGTCGTGGTAGGCCTGGCAGGAGACGGCGGCGAGGGTCATCGCGCTGTTGCGGGCGTGCCGGGCGGGGGCGGTGCGGGTCCGGCCGGCCTGGCTGATCCACTTCCCGGCGCGGAAGCGGTAGTAGAAGACCCGGTCGGCGTCGAGCCCCCCGACCTCCACGTGGACGCTGTGGTCGAACTCCGGGTGGGCGGTGGCGGTTCCGCGCCGGACGATCCGGGTGAACCCCTCGTCCCTGGCGAGTTCCCAGCGCACCTGGACGCGGGCCTCCGGCAGCCCGCTGTCCGGCTCGTACGGGCGGGGCGCGAGTCTGGTCCACAGCAGGACCGAGTCGGGCAGCGGGTCACCGGAGGCGACGCCGAGGGTGAAGGGGTCCTCCTTGATCTCCGCGGCTCCGAGCTCCGCGGCGCTCGCGGTACCCGCGGCCGGCAGGTTGACCGAGAAGGCGAGCGCGGCGGCGGCGCCGGTGACGGTGAGGAAGCGGCGGCGGCCGATGTGCCGCGCGGCCTCGCGCATCTCTGCTTGGTGCGATGAGTAGGTCATCTGTCCCTCCCCTGACTGGTGGTGTACGCGCAGATTCCACCCGGCCGGCGCATCGGGCGGTTGTCGCGATCGCGTCGCGCAGACGTCGCGCGGGTGAGGAGTACGGCGGTAATGGCCCCTGGAGGACGAAGCGCGCACACGCACCGAAACGATGATCATCGCTGATCGGCCGGGCGGCGGCGGAATCGCCGGGGAACGCCGGGGAATCACCCCTCGGAGCCCGAACCGGCCGTCCGAGGACGGCCCTTGAGGCCGGAGGCGTACGCTGCGGCGTCATGAGCAACAAACTGTTGAACTCCGGTGCGAGGACGGCCGTCGTCACGGGTGCCGGCTCCGGCATCGGCCGCGCGGTGGCCCTGGCCCTGACCGGCGCCGGCTGGTCGGTCGCGCTCGCCGGACGCCGCCCGGACCCCCTCGCCGGGACGGCGGAGCTGGCCGGGGCGGGCGCCCGGGTCATCACCGTCCCCACCGACGTCTCCCGCCCCGGGGACGTGGACGCGCTCTTCTCCGCCGTACGGAAGTGGACCGGCCGCGCCGACCTGCTGTTCAACAACGCCGGGACGTCAGGCCCGGGTTCCGTCCCGGTCGAGGACCTCTCCTACGACGACTGGCGCACGGTCGTCGACGTGAACCTGACGGGGGCGTTCCTGTGCGCACAGGCGGCGTACCGGCAGATGAAGGAGCAGGACCCGCAGGGCGGCCGGATCATCAACAACGGCTCGGTCTCCGCACACGCGCCGCGTCCCCACTCGGTGGCGTACACGGCGACCAAGCACGCCATGACCGGGCTCACCAAGTCGCTCTCGCTGGACGGCCGTCCGTACCGGATCGCCTGCGGGCAGATCGACATCGGCAACGCCGAGACCGAGATGACCGAACGGATGCGGAGCGGCGTCCCCCAGGCCAACGGGGCGGTGGCGGTGGAGCCGGTGATGGCGGCGGCGGACGTGGCACGGACGGTCCTGCACATGGCGGAGCTGCCGTTGGAGGCGAATGTGCAGTTCGCCACGGTCCTGGCGACGACGATGCCGTACGTGGGCCGCGGCTGACGACGGCGGGCGCGCCGACGACGGGACCGTCCGAGGCGCCGGTGTCAGGGCCGCGACCGGTGGGGGCGGAGACCGCAGTCCGGCGCGCCGACCGGGAATGCTCCGGAGCGGGGCATGGTTGAGCTGCGGCATGAGCCAGTTGTCAGGCACCGAGGTGCTGCGCTACACCGCTTTCTCCACCGACCCGGCGGGCGGCAATCCGGCGGGCGTCGTCCTCGACGCGTCCGGTCTCGACGACGCGGCGATGCTCGCGGTCGCAGCGTCGCTCGGCTACAGCGAGTCGGCGTTCCTGACCGGGCCCGGCGAGGCCGGTGGATCCGCGGGCCGCGGCTACACGATCCGCTACTTCAGCCCGAAGGCCGAGGTCCCGTTCTGCGGCCACGCCACTGTCGCGACGGCCATCGCCCTCGCCGAGCGCAGCGGCCCCGGCGACCTGGTGTTCACCACACGGGCGGGCACCGTCCCGGTCACCGTCGACCGGGACGGCGGCGAGCTCCGCGCCACCCTCACCAGCGTCGATCCGCACGTCACCGATGTCGCCCCGCAGGACCTGGCCGAGGCACTGGCCGCCCTGGACTGGCCGGCCGGCGACCTGGACCCGGCTCTGCCGCCCCGTATCGCCTTTGCGGGCGCCCGCCATCTGGTGGTGGCCGCGGCGAGCCGGGAGCGGCTCGCCGACCTCGCCTACGACTTCGCGCGGCTCGAGGCCCTGATGCACCGGCTCGATCTGACCACGGTCCAGCTGGTGTGGCGCGAGTCCTCCGCCGTCTTCCACGTCCGCGACCCGTTCCCGGTCGGCGGCGTGGTCGAGGACCCGGCGACGGGTGCGGCGGCGGCCGCCTTCGGCGCGTACCTGCGGGAGCTGGCACTGGTCCCGGACTCCGCGGTCCTCACCCTCCACCAGGGTCAGGACATGGGCCGCCCCGGCACACTCACGGTCGAACTGCGCGCGGGCGACGCCCGGGTGCGGGTGAGCGGAACGGGCACACGCATCCCGACGGATCGGTGAGCGACGGCCCGGCGGTCAGGTGAGGTGGCGCGCCGGGCGTTCCGGACCGCGGGGTCACCGGGGCGGGACCAAACCGATCCACTGCCGGTACCAGGCGGCATGGCGGGAGAAGGACGCCGCGAAGCCCTCGCCCGGTTCGCAGTCGAAGTCCTGCGGGACCCGGTCGTCGGCGAACCAGTGGTCCACGGCGAGCATGTCGAGGTGGTGCAGGGCGTACGGGACGCCGGCCAGCCGGCTGCGGGCGACTTCCATGCCGATGCCGGTGACCGTCATGGGCAGTCCGAGTTCTCCGACGACCGTCGACAGCAGCTCCGAACAGGTCACCGGTTCGGGGTGGTTCACGTGGTAGACACCGACCGGTTCCTTCGGTGAGAGCGCCGCGCCGAGCAGCGCCCGCCCCAGGGTCTCCACGTCGATCAGCGAGTGCCGTGCCGCGCACCCGGCCGGCGCGGCCCCGAGCTGCCGGAGCAGGGCGACCAGTCCCGGCACCGCCCACTTGTCCCCGACGCCGTGCACGAGATGGGGCCGCAGAACGGTTCCGCCGGCCGCGAGGACGTGCCGCTCGGCGGCGGCGCGGGTCAGGCTGGTGGCCGAGACCGGGGCGGGTTCGGCGCCGCCCGGCGTCAGCCCGGTGAACGGGCCGCGGCCGTAGACGGATGCCGTGCTCAGATAGACGATCCGGCCTACTCCGCAGCGGCGGGCCTCGTCGACCAGGGCGCGGGTGCCGTGGTCGTTGACGGCCGTTGCGGTCTCCGGGTCGCCGCCGATCTGCGAGGCGCAGTGGATCAGGACGTCGACGCCCCGGCAGACGTCGCGCAGGGACGCGGGGTCGGCGAGATCTCCGTACACGGTCTCGGCTTCCGGCTCCCCGGCGAGCGCGGTCCGGTGCGTCATCAGCCGCAGCCGGGTCCCGGGGGCGTTGCGCGCGGCTGCCGCCACGCGGCTGCCGACGAACCCGGTGGCGCCGGTGAGGAGGATGCGTGTCGTCATGCCCGTCCGGTCCGCTGGTATCCGCCCCCGGCTGCCGGGGAGTCGAGGGTGCTGGTGAAGACCGGTTCGCCGTCCTGCGTGGCCCGGACCTGCACCCGGGTCGTCGACCGGTCGCCGGACGGGACGGTCCGGGCTTCGATCAGGCAGGGACGGTCGAGCTCGACATAGCGGAGGAAGGCGTTGTCCATCGCTGTCGGGAGGAAGGCGTGCCGGACGTCCAGGACGTTGGCGGCCTGCCTGGCCGCCTCCAGCAGCAGGATGCCGGGCACATGGTCGTTGGGCCGGGCGAACAGGGTCGGGTGCCCGGTGTCGAGCCGCAGCTTCCAGACGTTCCGGCGCGGCGTCGGGGACAGCACGACATCACGCTCCGACGTACGGCCCGCCTCGTGCGGTGCGACGGACGGGAGCAACGGCAGCGGGGCGCCGATCACGGACCGGCGGTCTCCGCGCAGCCGCTCGTACACCCGGGCCGAGGTGCAGCTGATCCGGCCGCCGCCGGCCGCGATCCTGCGGCCGCTGCGGTGCAGCAGCAGCTCCAGCTGCATCGAGCCGAGTCCGCTGCCGCGGCGTCTGATCCGGGAGCAGGAGACGTCCACGGTGATGTCCCAGGCCCCCGAGGGGACTTCGGCCCCTTCGCCGGGCTCCCTTGATCCGTCGCGTGCCGCCCCCAGGACGAGGCGGTCGGGCGCGGAGACGTACCTCAGCTCCCACATCACGAACTGGTCCCCGACCGGAACGTCGAACTCGGCGTGGGACAGCAGCATCGTCGTCTGGCGCATGGTCTCCGCGATCAGCAGCGGATCCTGGTAGCGGCCCGAAACGGGAGCGAAGAAGCGGTGCGTGCGCGGCCAGCGGGCCGATACCGAGAACCGGGTGTCGGTCTGCCGGGTCCAGCCGGTCGGAAAGATGTCCTCGGCATCGGATCGGTGGACCAATTGTCCTGAGAATTCGGTGCGTCTGCCTATCGGTGAGAGCACGGCACTGCGTGAGGTGAGCTGAATCATGAAGTTCCTCCCAGAGGATCCATGTAGGAGGCCAACCACCCCCGCAGTAAGATACTGACAGCCCGGTTTTCCTTTCCAGCCATACCCCTGTGGTGCTGACCACGTCATGACTAGAGAGACTCATAGCTGATGGCACAGCAGGCGCGCGCGATCCAGACTCGGCGGTCGATCCTGGTGGCGGCCGCCGCCGTATTCGATGAACGCGGCTACAGCAGCGCCACCATCAGCGAGATCCTCGCCAGGGCGGGCGTGACCAAGGGCGCGCTCTACTTCCATTTCAATTCGAAGGAAGAGCTGGCGCTCGGCGTGATGGACGTCCAGCTGGACAGTGCACCGCTGCCGCCGCAGCTGACGAAGCTTCAGGATCTGGTGGACCAGGGAATGATTCTGGCCTATCGGCTCCGCCATGAGCCACTGGTGCGGGCCAGTGTCGGACTGGCGATGGATCAGGCGGTCGAGGGCCTGGACCGGGGAACTCCATTCCGCGCCTGGATAGACCGGCTCGAACTGCTGCTGAGTGCGGCGAAGAGCCAGGGCGAACTGCTGCCGCACGTCCAGCCGCGCGAGACCGCGGAGCTGCTGGCGGGCGCCTTCTCCGGAATTCAGGTGATGTCCCAAGTCCTCTGCAAACGCGAGGACTTGGGGCGCCGCATCTCGGTGCTTCTGCATTACATCCTGCCGAGCATCTCGACACCGTCCGTGCTCGCGACTCTCGACATGGCCGAGGACCGCGGCGAGCGGCTGCTCGCCTGGCTGGAAACCGTGCCGAGCCAGGCCGCCGCGATCGGCTGACCGCGCGGAACCGCCCGATCCGGCCCGGAACCGTACCGGACGGTCCGAATCGGGCACTCTCCATGTGCACCCGCGCCCCGACGGGGTGGCCCGCCCTCTCGGCGCCGTATTCGGCCGCGCCGGCCCGGCCCGTCGAGGAAGACGGCCGATCGGGCGGTATCGGCGCCGGTGGCCCGATGAATCCGGCCGACGGCGGGAGTCCTACTTCCGACCGCACGACCTGGAGAAGGTGGACCGATGGCGACCGATCTGCACGACATCCTGGAAGCACACGTCAGCAAGGGCCCGGTGCCGGGCGCGGTGGGCCTGGTGGCCCGCGGCGACCGGATCGAGGTGAGTGCGGTCGGCTCGGCCGACATCGAGGGCACCGCCCCGATGACCCGGGAGTCGATCTTCCGTATCGCCTCGATCACCAAGCCGATCGTCGCCGCGGCGGCCATGCTGCTGGTCGAGGACGGCCGGATCGGGCTGGACGATCCGGTGGACCGGTGGCTGCCCGAACTGGCGTCGCCGAAGGTTCTCCGCACGCCGTCCGGCCCGCTCGACGACGTGGTGCCGGCCACCAGGCCGATCACCGTGCTCGACCTGCAGACCTTCCGCGCCGGATACGGCTTCCCGGCCGACTTCTCGGTGCCCGGGGTGGCCCCGCTGTTCAGCGAGCTGAAGCAGGGACCCGAGCCGGCGGCCGCCCCGGCGCCGGACGAGTGGATGGCGACGCTGGCCCGCATCCCGTTGCTGCACCAGCCCGGCGAGGCCTGGCTGTACAACACCTGCTCGGACATCCTGGGCGTGCTGATCGCCCGGGCCACCGGCGCATCCCTGCCCGACTTCCTGGCCGAGCGGATCTTCGAACCGCTGGGCATGCCGGACACCGGCTTCGTGGTCCCGCAGGCCGAGCTCGACCGGTTCACCAGCTACTACCGCATCGGCCCGGACGGCGACGCGCAGCTGGTGGACGCCCCCACCGGACAGTGGAGCAGCATGCCCGCGTTCGCGTCCGGAGCGGGCGGGTTGGTCTCCACGGTCGACGACTGGCTGGCCTTCGGCCGGATGCTGCTCGCCGACGGCGGCGGGCTGCTGTCGCCCGCATCGGTGCGGCAGATGACCACCGACCGGCTGACCCCGGCCCAGCGCGAGGCCAGTGCGCTGTTCATCGAGGGCCAGGGCTGGGGCTTCGGCGGTTCGGTGGATGTGGAGCAGGTCGATCCGTGGAACGTGCCGGGCCGCTACGGCTGGGTCGGCGGCACCGGGACCACGGCCCATCTCTCCCCGTCCACCGGCGCCGTCACCATCATGCTCAGCCAGTTGGAGATGACCGGTCCGACGCCGCCCGCACTGATGCGGGACTTCTGGCGGTACGCGGCGGACGCCTGACGGGGCGGGGCGGCCGACCGGCTCGTGGGCCGCATCCGCCGGTGCGACCCACGACCGGTCATGCCGGCAGGACGGCGCCGAACTCCTCGCAGACGTCCCGCAGTTCGGCGGCCTCGTCGAGCGGCGCGTCGGCGAGATGCAGTTGGTAGAGGTCGATCCGGTCGGTGCCGAGCCTGCGCAGTGAGGCGACGAGCGCCGCACGGGCGTACGCGGGTGTGATGTCGCCCTTGATGAGTGTGCGGGACCGTTCGTCGAAGCGGTTGCCCCACTTGGTGGGGCGATGACGACGTCATCACGGTGCCCGGCGAGGGCCCGGGCGAGAATACGTTCGCTGTGCCCGGTCCCGATGCCCTGACGCCCCGGGACCCTGTTTCCCGTTTCTGTCTCCATGCCTGCCGAGGGCAGGAGTTGAAGTACGCGCGAAGGCAAGCGCTCCGTCCGGACCTGGCAGGCTGCACCGTATGTTCTCCGAGACGAACTCCGCGGACGGTGTGCACGCGGAAGAAGCGGACCTGTCCCCCTGGGACACCGTCGACGGCCTCCGCCGCTGGCTCGACGCGGGGACCGGGATCCGTCCCGAGCAGGATCTCCTGCTGCGGATGCTGAAGCTGTCCGAGGAGGTCGGCGAAGTGGCCCAGGCCGTCATAGGGGCCGTCGGCCAGAACCCGCGCAAGGGGGTGACCCACTCCTGGCAGGACGTGGAGGCCGAACTCTGCGACGTCATCGTCACGGCGATGGTCGCCCTGCGCACCCTCACCCCCGAGGCGCCGGAGGTCTTCGCGGGACATCTGCGGCGCATCGCGGAGCGCGCGTCGTCCTCGGAACGAATGCCGTGACCGCTGGACCCCGACGGCCCCACCCCGTGCCCCGGCGGGGCCGTCCCGGCCGGCCGCGACTCCATGACGGGGCGGCAACCGGCAGCTGAACAGCGAGCGACTACGATCACGGGCACCGCAGCGAGCCCAGGAGTGCTGACCTTGTCCGAACCGCGCATCGGCGTATCCATCGTGACCATGGGCGACCGCCCGCAGCAGGTCGAGGCCCTGTTGGCCTCGGTGGCCATGCAGGACGTGCTGCCGGCCCGTCTCGTCGTCGTGGGCAACGGCTCACCGCTCCCGGACTACACCGGTTTCCCCGGCCTGTCCGGGCTGGCCGGCGGTGTGACCACCATCGAGCTGGACGAGAACCTCGGCTGCCCCGGGGGGCGTAACGTCGCCATCGCGACGCTGGCGGAGTTCGGGGACGTGGACGTCGTCGTCGAGCTGGACGACGACGGCCTGCTCGTCGACGCGGGGGTGCTGCGCAAGGTCCGCGAGCTGTACGCCGCCGATCCGCGGCTCGGCATCGTCGGGTTCCGGATCGCCGACGAACACGGCGAGACCCAGCGCCGTCATGTCCCCCGGCTGCGCGCCACCGATCCGATGCGGCGCGGCCCGGTCACCGCGTTCCTCGGCGGCGGCCACGCGCTCTCCATGGAGATGCTTGCGGAGACCGGCCCCTGGCCTGCGGAGTTCTTCTTCACGCACGAGGAGACGGACCTGTCCTGGCGGGCGCTCGACGCGAGCTGGAAGATCCTTTACGAGCCCGACCTGCTGCTTCAGCACCCCAAGACGTCACCGGCCCGGCACTCGGTCTACTACCGGATGACGGCCCGCAACCGTGTCTGGCTGGCCCGCCGGAATCTGCCTCTTCCCCTGGTGCCGGCCTACCTGGGCACCTGGACCCTGCTCACCGTGGCCCGTACCCGCTCGGCCGCGGGGCTGCGCGCCTGGGCGGGCGGCTTCGCCGAGGGGGTACGCACCCCGTGCGGCCGACGGCAGCCGATGCGGTGGCGCACGGTCTGGCGCATGACGGTACTGGGGCGGCCCCCGGTCATCTGACCCGGACCGCGCGGGCGGGCGCCCGGCTCACCCGCCGGCATCCGCCGGTGCGCGCCCCGGAGCCAGCAGCAGATCGATGAAGGGCACGGTGTCGCCCGGCAACAGGTACCGCTCGACCTCGACGAACCCCCGCGCGTGCGCGAACCGCAGCCCGTCCGGGTTGGTCGCCAGCACCACCGTTCCGATGGCGTCGGCGCCGAGCTCCCGTGCCTGCGCCAGCCCGCGCGCACAGAGTTCCGTACCGATCCCCTGCCGCCGGTGGGCGGGGAGCACCCGGGCGATGACCGTGGCCACGGCCTCGTCGCCGGCGGGCGGCCGCACCGTCGAGCAGCCCACGAGAACGTCACCCAGGTAGGCGACCTCCAACCGGTTCCGCCGGACGCGCTCACGCACCTCGTCGAGGGAGAGCACACCCGTGGGGATGATCGTGTTGTGGACGTGCTGCCAGTCGTGGAGCGTGGCTGCACCGTCCACCGGTTCAAAGCGGAGACCGTTCATCGCCACAGAAAACCGTCGGTGCGACGGCACGTCAACTCCGTTCCGGAGCAGGGTGGAAGAGCCGCCGGCGAGGACGGGCACTCCGCACGGCGACGGCGCCCTCCACGGAGCGGTCGGGCTCACGGGTATCCCTGCCAGGAGGCCGTGGGGGTGGAGGTCACCTGCCACTGGTCGAGGATGCCGTCCCAGTCGTGCATCGGTGCGGAGTTGAAGGTGGCTGGCGGCACCTGCTGCTCCCACGTCGCCTCCTGCTGCGGCGGACGGTTCTGGGTGGGGTAGTACCACTGCCGGGGCGGGGTCACCGAAGGGGCCTCGGCGCCGTTGACCCGGCGATGGCGGCCGGAGCGGTCCACGGGCTGCGGGGTGGCGTGCGTGAAGCGTCCCTGCGCCTCCAGGTACCGGGTGCGGGCCACCAGCCGCGGGAGATCGAGACCGAGTTCGCCGGCCAGGACGGCGAGGTCGATCCCGGTGCTCCAGGCGCCGACCAGGACCGCGTCCACCGCCGACGACGAGGCTCCCCCCTGGGCCGGCTCGTCGGGAGCCGTTGCGGCGTGCGGGATGCTCGGGGCGTGCGGGGGGCACGGAGGCGCCGCCGGAACCTCGTACGCCTCCGATCTCTCCTCCGTATCCGTGAACGGCAGGAGTCTCTCCACGTCCTCGGCGGGCGGCTCGTTCGATTCGTCGGGTGAACCGTCCAGCAGCGCCTTGGCGATCGCCCGGGCGTCGTCCTTCCCCACCGTGCGGCGGGCGAGCCGCACTTCGCGTTCATGGAGCCCCAGCAGTGTGGCGACGGTCCCGTCATTTCCCAGGGTCACCGCGAACGCGGCCAGCGTTCTCATGCGCATGGCGTGTTGCTCGTCGAGGTCGCTCTGCGCACGACGCACGTCCTCGTCACTCCCGAAATATGCCCGCGCCAGCACGGCATGGCGCTCCCACAGCTCCCTCGGTTCCATATGCGGCACAACGCCTCCTGATTCGATTTGAATCGTTTTTCGAACCGAAGGCATCAAGAAAGGTGAAACAGCATCTAATCGTTCCGTATAGCACCGTAGTTACCCGGGTGAGCGCTGATCGTTACCATCATCATGAACGCACCCACATCCGCCACCGCGGCCGGCAGAGGCTCGACGACATCCGTTCCGCATCCCTCGCAGGCCCCACGCGGATCCCATGCCCGCCCGAGCTCGCGGGCGCAGCTGGATGTGTCCCCCGGACCCCGCGCGTCACGGGGTCAGCTGTCCGGGGCGTTCATGCCGGGCCAGGCGCACAAGGAGACGGCGAGCGAGACGCCGTTGTACGCCGAACTGGTCGCGCGCTGGACCGCGTGCGCCGCCACGGTGCCCGGTGTGCCCGACTCCGAATGGCAGCGCCTGACTTCCTACCAGTCCTTCCTTCGGGACGTCGAGTCGGTGCTCAGGGATCTCCGCCCCCACCGCGCCCCCGACACGCTGTGCGGCCCGGCCGGCGCACCGGCTTACCGGGTGGCCGTGGCACAGGGATGACACCGGGCACGGAACACCCACGGCCCGTACCCGGGAACGACCGCTGCTCCCGTCGCCGCGCGAGCGGCGACGGGAGCAGCGGAATCGGTGATGCCGGGCGGGACGGGATCAGGGAGCGGTGCCCCAGGTGAGGGTGGAGCCCACGTAGACGCCGATCTTCGACGCGTCGGCGTACGCGGTGTTGGTCGAACGGCTGTAGTCGTCGGCCTCGTTGAAGTTCGACCAGTCGGACTTGTTCAGCCGCAGCTGGATCTCACCGGTCGAGGCGCCCGCGGCCAGGCTGCCGCTGCCGAAGCCGACCTCCAGGTAGTGGCTGGCCCCGGCGGCCGAACTGCCCGAGGACGTCACACCGGTGGTCACGGTCGAGCAGCCCAGCACCGCATAGTCGCAGGCGGTACCGAAGGTGCTCGCACCGGCCTCGGGAGTGAACCAGTAGCGCACCTTGACCGTGGACAGGTTCACCGCGGCGCTCCCGGTGTTGACCAGTTGCAGGCCCATCCGGATCTGGTTGTCGGTGGCCGACGAGTCGGAGTTCTTGTACTGGACCTTGAGGGTGCCGGTACCGGTGCCGCCACCCGCGTCGGTGGTGGCGGAGACCGCCGCGGAGGCCGCCGAGACGTTACCGGCCGCGTCCCGGGCCTTGACCGTGTAGCTGTACGCGGTCGAGGCGGTGAGTCCGGTGTCGGTGTACGAGGTCGACGCCGAGGAGCCCACCTGCACCCCTGCCCGGTACACGTCGTACGCCGTCACACCGGTGTTGTCGGTCGAGGCCGACCACGACAGCGAGACGCTGCCGCTCGTCTTCGCCGTGACCTTCAGGCCGGTCGGCGCCGACGGCGCCTGGGTGTCGCTGCCGCCGCCGGGGGTGCTGCCGTCGAGGGGCGGGTACGCGTTGCGCACCAGCTCCTGGAACTGGGCGGAGAACCAGTGGCCCGCCAGCGGCGAGTCGGGCAGTGCACCGGTCAGGTTGTTGCCGTTGCGGCCGTTACCCGTGTACGTCGGGTCGCACATCCGGTCGAAGCCCTTGCCCTCGTCGTTGGCGATGGCCTGGCTGTTGCCGTCCGACTCGCCCGGGGGCTTGGCCCAGACGTAGGCGTCGATGCCGGCTTCCGGGGCGGCGGTGGGCCGCTCACCGATGCCGGCCCCCTTCTGGTTGCACCAGTTGCCCGCGTGGATGCGTCGGTCGATGCGGCCGCCGTTGACATAGTCGTCCACACTCGTCAGCGGGCCCGCGCCGGCCGGCCGGGAACTGCCGCCCCAACCGTTGCGCGCCGTGTCGATGAGCATGCCGATGTTGGAGGCGAAGCCCTGCCCGACCATCTCCGTGCGCAGTGCCTGCGCGAACGAGAGCTCGTCGACGTAGTAGTTCCAGTCCACCCACTTGGACTGGCGCACCGTCGTGCCGTTCACGGTGTCGGTGACCTTGAAGTTCGGCTCCTTCAGCGCCGAGTAGTTGGCCGTGTTGACGATGAAGCCCTGCACGTCCGCGACCGTTGCGCCCTCGGAGGTCGCGGCCTTCTTGAACTCCTGGGCCGCCGGGACGAAGTTGGAGTCCCAGCCGAGCCAGCCGTGGTGCCCGGCATCGACGTAGTTGTAGACATTGGGGATCGCGCCCAGGGTGTGCAGCGCGTAGCCGACGCCCTTCTCGTAGTTGCCGTTCTCCTTCATCGTCTGGCACTGGGTGGTGGATCCGGCGGTACCGCCCGCGTTGGTGACGATGTTGGGCAGCGAGTCCGGTTCGATGATGGTGACGATGCGCAGGTTCGCGTAGGCGGGGTCGTCGAGGATGTCGGCGATGGGGTTGATGTACTCGGTCTTGTAACGGTCGAGTTCGGTCGGGCCGAGCTCACCGTTGGAGGCGAGCGCGGCGCAGTCACGGCCGGGCAGGTCGTAGATGACGACCTGGAAGAGGTTCGCGCCCTGGTCGAGCGCCTCGTCGAGGTGCTCACGCAGGCTCATCGCGTCGCCCGCGCCCTCGATGGCCGCGATGCGGTCCATCCAGACGAACGAGGGCTCGTCGGCGATGGCGCTGCCGCCCGGCTCGGCGGCGGCCTTGGCGGACCACTGCGGGTTCACGTACGCCTTCGCCCCGGCGTACGGGTTGTCGACGCGGGCCGCGGCGGAGGCCGGTGTGGGGACGGCCACGGCCAGAGCCGCTCCGAGCGCCAGAGCGGAGAGCGCGGCGCATTTTCTGCGTATCCCGTGCAGGGTGGACCTTCGTGTTCTCATTGCGGCTCCGTATTCCTTTCGTACGCCGGCGGGTACTCCCGCGGGCGGGTTCATGGGTGTTCGGGGGCTGCGTGGTGCCTACGGCCCGGTGCCCCGTACCGGTCGGCCGTCGATGTGGGCCCCGGTCTGCGGGGGCGTCGGTGGGCGGGGAGATGGTGCCCCGATGGCGGGAACGGCGGGGTTGAAGTCCCGCCACCGGGAGTCCGCTCGGGTCGCGTGCGACCGTCGGAGCGTCAGGGGGCGGTTCCCCAGACGAGTGTTCCGCCGAGGTACACGGCCACCTTCGGCGCGTCGGCGTACGCGGTACCGGTCGAACGGCTGTAGTCGTCGGTCTCGTCGAAGCTCGACCAGTCGGACTTGTTCAGGCGCAGCTGGATCTCACCGGTCGAGGCGCCCGCCGCGAGGGTGCCGCTGCTGAATCCGGCCTCCAGGTAGTGGTCGGCGCCCTGTCCGGCGCCGGCCGAAGGAACCACCCGGTGCGTGACACTGCCGCAGCCGACGGCGGCCCAGTCGCAGTTGGTGCCGTACGTGGTGGCTCCGGACTCGCCGCTGAACCAGTAGCGGACGGTGACGTCCGACAGGTTCACGGGCTGTGTTCCGGTGTTCACCAGTTGCAGTCCGGGTCTGATCTGGTTGTCGCCCGGGGCGGCGTCGTTGTTCCTGTACTGCGCCTTCAGCGCGCCGGTCCCGGTGCCGCCTCCGGCCCCGGTGGTCGCGGTGACCGCCGCCGAGGCGGCGGAGGTGTTCCCTGCGGCGTCCCGCGCGCGGACCGTGTAGCTGTACGCGGTCGAGGCGGACAGCCCGGTGTCGGTGAACGAGGCCGAGGCCGTGGTGCCCGTCCGGACTCCGTCGCGGTAGACGTCGTACGCCGTGACGCCGGTGTCGTCCGTCGACGGTGTCCAGCTCAGCGCGGCCGTGCTGCTGGTCGTCCCGGTGAGACGGACGCCCGTCGGCGCCGACGGCGGAGCGGTGTCCCCTCCGGTGCCTCCGCTGTCCGCGCTCGCCGTGAAGGAGTAGCTCCTGGTGCCGAGCCCCTGGCCGCCCTGCCAGATCTCGAACCCGGCCTCGGCGTCGATCAGGTAGTGGGCGGGGTTGATCGAGCCACGCGTGACGGCGTCGTCGATCAGGCCCTTCACGTCGAGACCGGCGAATTCGGTGGCGCCGTTCTGCAGCACATACGAGATGACCTTCCAGCCCGAGGCGCCGGGCCCCGTCCAGACGTCCCAGGTCCTCCCGTCGAGCTGCGCGGTGCCGGTGCGGGAGCCGATCGGCTGGACACCCCCGCGGTGGTTCATCCAGATCATCACCTCGGTGCCGTCCGGTTGGTCGTCCGTGACCGGGGCCGAGTTGAACCAGAGGTCCATCGACACGTTGTACGCGCCCGAGTCGACCTGCGTCGTGGACCAGGAGGTACGGGCGCTGCCCAGGTCCGCGACGCGCAGCGGCAGTCCGCTGTCCGCCGTGCACACGCCCCAGTGGCAGCCCCTGTAGCTGGAGGGGTAGGTGGCCGGGGCGCCGTTCGTCGGCAGGGCGAAGGACGACTCGGTGACGCTCCAGGCGCCCGTGGCCGGGTCGGCGCTCACGCACTGGCGGGCCGTGGAGTTCCACTCGTTCTGCTGGTAGATGTACTCGCCGCCCTGGAGCTCCGTCGTCCCCCACGCCGTGCAGTCGGTCACCGGAGCTGCCGCGGCGGGAGAGGCGCCGGCCAGGAGTGAGGCAGCGGCGAGCAGCAGTGCCGCGGCCGTCGCGGCGAGAGCGGAGCGGGCCCGGCCACCGCTTCCGGCCACCCTGTCCGTGCCGGGACGCCTCACGGTGCGACTCCCCACACCAGGGTGGAACCCACGTAGGCGGCGACACGGGAGGCGTCCGCGTACGCGGTGTTGGTGCCGCGGCTGTAGTCGTCGGCCTCGTTGAAGTTCGACCAGTCGGTCTTGTTCAGCCGCAGCTGGATCTCACCGGTCGACGCTCCCGCGGCCAGGCTGCCCGCGCCGCCGGCGAACCCGACCTCCAGGTACCGGTCGGCCCCGGTCTTCGGAGTGCCGGCCGTCACCACGGTGTGCGTGATGTTCGACGACCCGAGGGCGGCGTAGTCGCAGTACGTACTGAAGGTGCTCGCGCCGGCCTCGGGACTGAACCAGTACCGGAGCTTCACCGTGGACAGGTCCACCGGCGCGCTTCCCGTGTTCAGGATCTGCAGACCGAGCCGGATCTGGTTGTCGGTGGCCGACGAGTCGGTGTTCTTGTACTGGACCTTCAGCGCGCCGGTGCCGCCGCCGCCCGATTTCGTGGTCGCGGAGACCGCGTCGGAGAGGGCCGAGGTGTTCCCGCCCGCGTCCCGCGCCGCCACCGTGTAGCGGTACGCGGTCGCGGCCGCGAGGCCCTCGTCCGTGTACGTCCTCGCCGTCGCACTGCCGGCCAGCACGCCGTTGCGGTACACGTCGTAGCCGGTGACGGCCACGTTGTCGGTCGACGCGGACCAGGACAGCGACACACTGCTGCTCGTGGTTCCGGTGACCGTCAGCCCGGCGGGCGCCGTCGGCGCCTCGGTGTCACCGCCGCCGTCCCCCTCGACCAGCAGTTCGGCGTAGATCGAGAAGGCCAGCGCGAGCGCCGCCTGCGCCCAGAAGCGGTGGTACGTGAAGGTGGGTGCGGCGCCGCCGTCCAGGTAGGCCTGGACCTTGGGCCAGTCCGGGTCGTCCCGGTACCAGGAGCGCAGGCCGATGAAGGTGACGCCCGGCTCGACCGTGTCGCCGTTGGGCATGTCGCCCGACCAGCCCTCGGGCACGAACACCTTGTCGTCGAAACGGTTGTAGTCGGCCCGGGTCTCCGGCACCGCGATGCCCTTGTCGTCGGCGTTCAGTGCCATCGCGTCGAGCAGGGCCTTGGCCAGTGCCCCGGCGGCCGCGTCACCGGACTTGGCCGCGTAGTAGGTCAGCGTCTTGACGTACGCGGCGCCCACCCCGACGTCGTTGGAGTAGTCCACGACCGAGACGTGCAGCCCGGCGTTGTTCCCGGGGGACGCCGGGTTCCAGGTGTCCGGCTTTCCGGTCCAGTTGAGGGTGGAGGGGAAGCGGTAACTGCCGTCGGCGCCGACGGTCGTCTCGCCGGAGGCCCAGGCGACCCACTTGGACAGCACCGCCTCGGCGGTCGCGTTGCCGGTGACGTAGTAGTACGCGGCGACGCGCTCCATGCCCCACGCCTGGAAGCCGAACCAGTTGTTGCTCGGCGGGTCGTGGTAGACGGGCTGCCAGTCGTAGGCCATGCCGTAGAAGGTGGGGGTGCCGGCCGGCGGGGTGCCGTACTTCCCGTCCCAGCTGTTGGTGCAGCCGCCCGCGAACGCGCCCTCGGTGGTCTGCAGCCACTGCAGGAACTCAAGTTGCCGGGTCAGGCTCTTCGCCCAGTCGGTCCTCGCCGTCGCCGACTTGGGGGTCAGCGCCGGGACGTTGGACAGCGCCCATGCCGAGAGGGGGTTCTGGTAGCCCTGGTGGGAGGCGCCGTCACCGATGCGCCAGGCCCAGCCGCCCCCGCTGCCCGCGGCCGCGCCGCCCCAGGCGTAGTACCACGACAGCAGGTAGTGCTGGGAGTCACGGCCCGACGCGGCCGGGCAGGAGTTGGGGTCGGTGCAGCTGCCGATCCGCTTGAAGTACTTGTCGAACATCGCGTAGCGGAGGTAGTCGCCCATCTTGGCGGCCTTGGCCACCGACGCGGCGATGTCGCCCTCCTTGCCCTGGGCGGAGGCCCAGCGGTAGGCCCAGTAGGCAGCCTGCACCGCGCGGGCGTCGGCGTCCGGCGCGTTGGTGTACTTCCACTGCTTGGCATAGCTCGCGTCGTCGACGAAGAGGTCGAGATAGCCGTTGGGGCCGCCGTAGTTGAAGAGGTCGGTCGTCGGCTGCGGGATGGTCTCCCACACCGACTCCTGCGCACCGCGCTGGTAGGTGTTGATGAACGAGGGCCCCGCACCCGGCCCCGACTCGCCGCCGGTGCCCGGCTTGTTGCCGTAGCCGTAGGTGTTGTCGAGGTCCATCAGCCAGTGCATGCCGTAGACGTCCTTGGTGCCGTAGGACGAGGCCAGTTCCGTGGCGATGGGGTCCGAGCCGACCGGCACCGAACCGTCCAGGGCGGACGGGTAGTTGTCGGGGAGCGGCCACTCGGGGGCATAGGTCGCGGGAGAGCTCGGGTTGTACGAGTCGCTGGTGGACTGGTCGGCGTGCTGCGGGATGATCGTGCGTTCCGCGACCGCCCAGGCGTTGTTGAAGGGGGCCCAGTCCCCGGTCACCCGGCCGTACGCCGCCTCCAGCCACATCCAGAAGCTGACGGCCTCGGAGGTGGTCTCGTGCCCGTGGTCCGGCGCCTCGACCATCAGGGTCTCGGCCGAGTGGTACGGGAGGCCCTCGGGGCTGAAGTAGCCGTTGGCCGCCGCCTTGATCTTGCCGTACTGGGTCAGGAACGCCTGGGTGTACGGATCGTCGGCGGCAGCGGCGGCGCGGGCCCCGCCACTCGTCCGGGGGGCCGGCACGGCGACGGCGGAGCCCTGGCTCAGGCCCATCGCGATCAGGCTGCCACCTAAGGCGCTGCTGAACGTTCTACGTGATATGGACACAAATCCTCCACTGGCGGGTGTCGTGGGAGAGGCGGGGGGAGGGGAAGTGGTGCGGGTCGTGCGGGCTGTGCGGGCCGGCCGGGGTGCCGGCAGTGGATCAGGGCTCCAGGCCCCAGACGAGCTCGCCGTCGACGTAGACCGTCACCTTCGGGGCGTCGGCGTAGGAGTCTCCGGCGCCGTGGCTGTAGTCGTCGGTCTCGTCGAAGTTCGACCAGTCGGTCCTGCTCAGGCGCAGCTGCATCTCACCGGTCGACGTCCCCGGTGCCAGGCTGCCGCTGCCGAGGCCGACTTCGAGGTAGTGGTCGGCGCCGGTGTGCGGGGAGCTCATGGCGGCGACCCGGTGGGTGAGGGTGGAGCAGCCGAGCGGGGACCAGTCGCACCATGTGCCGTACGCGGAGGCCCCGTTGTCGCCGGTGAACCAGTAGCGCACCGTCACCCCGGACAGATCGACCGCCGCGCCGCCGGTGTTCACCAGCTGGAGTCCCGGCTTGATCTGGTTGTCGGAGACCGACGAGTCGTTGCTCCGGTACCGGGCCCTGAGCGCTCCCGGGTCGGCAGGACCGCCACCGCCGTCGTCGCCCAGCGCGGCACGCACCGCGGCGTAGGCGGGCTTCGTCCGGAGATTGTCGTCATACAGATTGGCCGCGCCCTGCCCCGGGAACGCGCCGGGAACCCACGAGTACTTGTCCGTGTAGTCCCAGACCGTGATGCCGACGCACCGCTCCACCCCCAGGCACGCCTCGACGACGTCCCGGTAGTACGTGGCCTGCGTGGCGAGCCCGGCCGCACCTGCGGGCAGTTGCATGCGTACGTCGAGTTCGGTGACGGCGACATCGAGCCCCAGGTCGGCGAAGCGCTGCAGGTTCTGCCGCATGCCGCCGGGGAAGCCGTACTGGACGGCCAGATGCCCCTGGAACCCCACGCCGTCGATCGGTACGCCTTCGGCGACCAGACCGCTGACCAGGTCGTACATGGCGTCGCTCTTCGCGCCGAGGCCCTCGGTGTTGTAGTCGTTGATGTAGAGCCTGGCGTCCGGGTCGGCCGCGTGGGCGGCGCGCAGGGCGGTCGCGATGTAGTCGCTGCCCATGGCGTCGTAGAAGGGGCTGGTACGGAAGGTCCCGTCGTCGTTGAACGGCTCGTTGACGACGTCCCAGGCCGCGACCGACCCCCGGTAGTGGCCGGCGACTTCCGTGATGTGGTTCACCATCGCCGCTTCCACCTGCGCCGACGGCAGGGCGGACACCCAGCCGGGCAGTTGGCTGTGCCAGACGAGTGTGTGACCTCGCACGGTCTGGCCGTGTGCCTGCGCGAAGCCGGTGATCGCGTCACCCTTGGCGAAGTCGAACCGGCCCTGCTGCGGCTCGGTGGTGTCCCACTTCATGGAGTTGCCCGGAGTGATCTGACCGAACTCGGAACCCAGGGTGGCCGTGTAGGCGCTGTCGGAGAGTTCCGGGTTGTCGGTCGCCGAGCCGAAGTACCTGCCCTGGGCCGAGGCGAGGTCGTGCAGGGTCTCCTGCCCGGCCGCAGCGGCCGGCCCTGCTGTCAGAGCCGCGGTGACGCCGCATACGGCGAGCAGCAGCACAGCCGTCCGGCCAGGGCGGCGTCGCGTGGAGCGCTTCGTCAGACTCATGACATTCGCTTTCCTCGGCCGGGAGCGGCCGGGGGTCCGGGCGCGCGGCAGCGCATCCGGACCCCCGGCTCACGTCCCGAAGATGTGGGGAGCAGAGGGGGAAGGAAGTGTGCAAGTCTTGATGGTGGGAGCGCTCCCAAAGTGGCGCGGCGATAGGCACCTGTCAAGTGTTGAATCACAACTGCCTTACGTTCGCGTTAAGTTGATGACGGAATCTCCAGGCCGTCCAGGACACACAACCGCTGGCCCCGGGCCGGGCGCGGAACCGGGATCGCGTGCGGGATCGCCGGGCCGACCTGGCCGAAAACAGCCGCTCGGAGACCGTCACTCTCCGAGACGAAGGCCCTTGACGGATCCCTCGTACGGACAGGCGCGCCCGGCCCGGCACTTGAGCGCACCCAGGGGCAGGCCATCTATGCAACCCGCCGGGGGACGCGCATCATTGGGTTGCTTCGCTCGCACCACCACCCCCGGCCGCGACGTGGGCACCTCCCTTCACATGGATCCGCCACCGCTCGGCCGTAGAAATGTCATGCACTTGTCAACTCTCAGGAGGGACAACACGATGGCTTGCGGATCGACCAGCCTGTGGGCCGGTGAGACCAGCTGGTTCTGCTGCGGGAACGCCTGGGGCCCCTGCTCCAGTGCCGGCGGCGGCGCCTGCGGCAACTGCCAGTCCAGCGCACATCACGGCGCGTGGCCCAACGCCTCTCAGGCGTGCTGGAACATCACCCGGCCCGACCTCTGCGGCGAGAACATCCCCAGACGCGGCTGCGGTGCGGTGATGAACATCAAGCACCAGTGCTCGGGCGCGACGGTGTGCATCACGATCACCGACTGCGGCCCGCGCACCAAGGACTGGTGCGGCGAGGCGACCTGCTGCAACGGCACCTGTCGCACCAACCGTGTCCTCGACCTGACCCCGGCCGCCTTCTCGGCGATCGGCAACCTGAGCTCCGGCAAGCTGCCGGTCTACATCTACGAGTGAGGAGGACCGCCATGACCGCACGACACGACCGGACCGACGGGATGCGCCGCCGGCGCTTCCTCAGCACGGCCGCCCTCGGTGGCGCGACCATCATCGGCGCGACCGCGCTCGGCGGCCTCGACGCCGAGGCCGCCTTCGCCGCGGAGCCCTCGCTCGACCCCGCGATAGCCAGGTCCACCTTCGTGGAGGGCCGCATCACGGGCATCACCGGAAGCGTCCTGGAGGTGGCTGGCTCGAACGGCGGCCACTCCCGGGTGCAGATGACCAACGTGACCAGCGTGTGGAAGGTACGCGCCACCACGGCCGAGGTGATCGAGGTCGGCGACGGACTCTACGCACGCGGCGTCACGATGCCCGACGGCACCGTGGCCGCCGACGCGGTGTGGGTCAACATCGTGAACCTGGACACCCAGATCCGTGGCATCGCGAAGAACCGGCTGCATCTCGCCCACGGGCAGCACGAACTGGTCGGCCACGTCGCCCCGGACGCCAGTGCCTCGTACGCGGGCCGGGCACTCACCTCCGACCTGTCCCAGCTGCGCATCGGACAGAGCGCCCAGGTGCTCGGCGCCTGGCGGCCGGCCGACAACTCCGTGGATGTCGTCCGCATTTCCGTCGGGCACTGATGCGGGCGCCAGGACACAGGGAGAGGAAGAGATGCTGTCACTGACCACGTGCCTGGCCCCGCTGGTCCTCGCGGGCCTGCTCGGGTGGACCGGTGCGGTCAAGGCGTTCAGCCGGGGCACCGCACAGCAGGCGCCGAAGACGGTGCTGGCCCGCATGCTGCGCAGCAGCGAGCGGGCCACGGTGGTGCTGCGCGCCACCGGCGGGGCCGAACTGCTCATCGCCGCAGGTCTGTCGGCCGCACCGGGGAGCCCCTTGCCGGGCACCGCCACCGCGGTCCTCGGGGCGGGGTTCCTCGGCTATCTCGGCTACGGCCGGGCGGTGGCACCGGAGTCCTCCTGCGGCTGCTCCGCGCGTGAGGACGCCCCGATCACCTGGCGGGCGTTCGCACGGGCGGCGGTCGTGCTCATCGGCGGGGCCACCGTCGCAGTGGCACAGGACCCCTGGTGGCCGACGCTCTCCGGCCGGCCGGCCGGAGCCCTCGCCTTCCTGGCCGGGGCGGCGGCGGTCCTGGTCGCCCTCTCGGCCGACCTGGACCGGTGGTGGCTGCTGCCGCTGCGCCGGACGAGGCTGCGCGTCTTCGGGCACCCGCTCCTGGGTACCGCCGGCGGGGACCGGGTGCCGGTCGCGGCGAGCGTCGAACTCCTGGAGCACTCCCTGGCCTGGCAGGCCGCCGCACCGGTGGTGCGGTCCGCCCTGCTGGACCACTGGGAGGAGAACGGGTGGCGCATCCTCCAGTACTCGGGTGTGTACGGGGACCGGGAGAACGCGCGCCCGGTCGCGGTGGTGTTCGCACTCGACGCCACGGCCGGCCGCGACACCGATGACTCCCCGATCGTCCGTGTCAGCTACGTCGACGCGGACAGCGGGGAGGCGGTGGCCGTGGAGGAACTGGAGGCGGTGCCGTCGCGGCGGATCCTGCCCATGGCGGGATGACGCCACGACCGTCGGGCCGACTCCCCGGGGCCGCCCGCGGCCCCGGGGAGCGTGCCAGGGCCGGACCCGCGACGAGCGGGACCGGTCCGCGTCCGCTCCGAAGCCCGTGGGGCCGGGCATCAGGCCAGGCCCGGCAAGGCACTGCACGGCACCGGGTCCCGGCGTGGACGCGGCCAACAGACGTACGGTGAAAGCCGGTTCCGCCCGCGAGCTGTTCACCCGGTCCCGGGGCTGATAACGTCGCCGCTCACGTGACCGACCGAGGAGGTGAGACCCATCAACGCTGTATCGAGCTGGGTGCTCTCCTCCCGCGTGGCGGTGCGGTTCATCTGACGCAGGTGGCCAAGGGAGCGCCCTCAGGCATCCCGGGAAGGCCCTTGCATTCATGCACTTCATCTGTGAGACGACCTCGAACGGCGTCTCGGAACGTCTTTTCGATCTCGACGGTGTCTCCGGTGTCCTCTGGTCACCCGCCGGCGCCGGCGGCGGACGCCCCCTGGTCCTGTTGGGCCACGGTGGCGGCCGGCACAAGCTCGCCCCGCCACTCGTCGCCCGGGCCCACCGCTACGTGACCGGCTGCGGTTTCGCGGTGGCCGCGATCGACGCGCCCGGACACGGCGACAGCCGGAGAACCGAGCAGGACGAGCGGTTCGCGACGGGCATCAGGGAACGAAAGGCCGCCGGCGAACCCCTGGGCCCGTACATCACCGGTCACAACGCCGCGCTGGCGGCGCGCGCCGTCCCCGAGTGGCAGTCCGTGCTGGACGTGCTCCAGGATCTCGACCCCGTCGTCGCCGGCGGTCCGGTGGGGTTCTGGGGGGTGTCGCTGGGCACCGCGATCGGCGTGCCGCTCGCCGCGGCCGAACCGAGGATCGCCGCCGCCGTCTTCGGCTGCGCGGGCCACGAGATCCTGGGCGAGGCGGCGGCCCGGGTCACCGTCCCGGTCGAGTTCCTGTTGCAGTGGGACGACGAACTGGTGCCGCGCGACTCCGCTCTCGCCCTGTTCGACGCGTTCGCCTCACCCGAGAAGACGCTGCATGCCAACCCGGGCCGCCACGCGGGCGTTCCGGCGTTCGAGCTGGAGAGCTCGGAGCGCTTCTTCGTACGTCACCTCGTTCGCGACCTCGACACCCCGCAGGCGCACCGCTGACCCGTCCGGGCCGGGTCGGCGCACCGCGCCGGCACTTCTGTCCGGGACATCCCCGCCGAAAGGACCATTGCCATGCCTTCCTTCTCCGCGTACGACGGAACCGAGCTCGCCTACCACGTCCTCGGCGACGGTGATCCCCTGGTCTGTCTGCCAGGGGGGCCGACGGACTCCGCATACCTCGGGGACCTCGGTGGACTCTCCGCCCACCGGCGGCTGATCAGGCTGGACCTCCGGGGCACCGGGAAGTCCGCGACGCCCGATGACCTCTCCTCCTGCCGCTGCGACCGGGTCGTCGACGACGTGGAAGCCCTGCGTGAGCACCTCGGCCTGGACCGGATGGACGTGCTCGCGCACAGCGCGGGAGCGAATCCGGCCGTGCAGTACCTGAGCCGTCATCCGGAAAGCGTCGACAGGCTGGCGCTGATCGCGCCGAGCGTCCGGGCCGTCGGTCTCACCATCACCGGGGACGACCGGATCGAAGCGGCGCTGCTCCGCCGGGGCGAGCCGTGGTTCCCGGCGGCGTTCGCGGCCTTGGAGACGGTGGTGGCGGGCCGGGCCACCGACGACAGCTGGAAGGCGATCGCGCCCTTCTCCTACGCGCGCTGGGACGAGGCGGCCCAGGCCCATCAGGCTGCCGGGGACGAGCGGATGAACATGGACGTCGTGGCCGCCTTCGGTGCCGAGGGCGCCTTCGACCCGGAAACCACCCGTGCCGCGCTCGCCCGGTTCGCGGCGCCGGTGCTGCTGCTCGCCGGAGAGGTCGATCCCGGTGCGCCTCCTCGCACGATGGCCGCGTTCGCCGGCCTGTTCCCCCACGCCGAGCTCGTCGTCCAGCCCCGGGCCGGACACAATCCGTGGATCGACGACGCCGACCGGTTCGTGGCGACCGTCGAGGCGTTCCTGAGCTGAGGTCTGTCCGGTCGTCCGCGGTGGATAGGCGCACGGCGGCGGATCGGGTGCGGTGCGTCGCACGGCGCACCGAGGCCGCCGCACATGTGACGGTTGGACGCCATCACCCGCAATATCGCCATGTGCATACATGGTGATTCCCCCAAGCAAAGCCACCACAGCCCCCTTGTCGACTCTCCGCACCAAGGGAGCGCCTCGCACCGCCCGGAAACCCGCGGACGCGACGGCCCGGTGAGCGGACCGTTACGCGACCATGAACTCACGGTCGAAGATGTCGAGTTCTGTTGAGTTCTTCCTGAACGGCCTGACGACACCGCCCCATTCCAGCCCGCTGCGGCACACCCCCGACCGGAGGTGCTCGTAGCGTGTCAGCCCCGGGCAACCAAGGAAGAATGGACACCAACCAGCGCAGACGCAAGGTAAGTTGACCTGTCCCTACGCGGCACCCGACCTGACGGACGCCGCTGGGAGGGTTTTTAACAGAGCTTGGTTGTTCCTGTGCGATTCCAGCGATCACCTTGTGGAGGTCGGGCGATCGAGCTCGACGGTCGGTGACTGGCGGCGTGGGTACAGGGGACGCATCGCATGACATGGCAGCGGACTCTGCACCAGGTCGGCGGTTCTCCTCCCCTTCCTATCGCAAAGGATGCTCATGTCCACGCGAAGACGTCCTGCCGGCAAGGACACTCGCTCCCGGCGCTCCCCCGCATTCGGCTCCGCGTTACTGGCTCTCGCCCTGGCCGCCGCATGCGTGTTCGTCAGCTCGTCGCCGGCAGCGGCCAGCGGATGCAAGGGATCCAGCTGCACCGGCCAGAGTCCCGTCACGATGAAATGCGACACCGACGCCCGGCTCCTCGAGGAACTCGATGACACCAACATGTCTCTGAAGTTCTACTACTCGGGCACATGCGACGCCTCCTGGGCGTACGTCACCGTCAATCCGAATTCGGACCTGTGGCCGCAGGCGGCGAACATTTTCTACGTACCCCAGCTCGGGGGCAGCGAGGCCTCCTACTCCGCCGGATACGTGAACCAGGACGACGTGGCCAAGGCGTCGCCGATGGTGGGCGGAAACGCGATGGCGAAGGGGTGCGCCACCGATGTGGGGCCGGGCGACGATCCGGCGCCGGAGACCTGGAAGCAGGACGGGACCAGCGGGATGTGTACACAATGGCACTGACGACAGGCAGAAGCAGCGCGCGCTCCCGCAGACGGGCCACCCGCCGGACGGCCAGAACCGCCGTCGTCTCCTGCGCGGCACTGGCCGCGGGATTACTGCCCGCATCGGGTGCGGTCGCGTCCGTCGAGACGACGGCGCGGCAGTCACCGTCCCGCTCCGAAGGGAAGCCGTTCGCCTCCCCCGACCGGGCGTTGGGCAAGAACTGGCAGACGTCCGCCGACCGTGCCGTGGTCGGAACCGGTGACTCGAAAGGCTTCCACATCCTGGTGGCCGACGAGTCGCAGTCGTTCCGCTACCGGGAGGCGGCCAACCTGACCGAGGCCGGCCTCGACGGCATCGGACCGTGGACGGGATACGTCTGCACCACCGGATCCGGGCGGTACGCCGCCGCGGTCTACGCACCGTCCATGGTCGCCAACAAGCCCGCCCTGATGCAGCACGGCGCCTTCGCCGCGGTGGTGGACCTGACGACCGGGAAGGTCACCCGCTCGGTCAGCGGCGTGCAGCTGGCCTACTTCTCCCCCGGCTGCGGACAGACCGACACCGTCACCTTCACCCGCAGTGCCGTCGGCGACTCCGGACACGGGACGACCAAGCTCTTCGACGTCGACGCCGGGACCGGAAAGACCGTCAGCACCCGTACGGTGCAGGGTCAGTTCACCAACCCGCT
This sequence comes from Streptomyces sp. NPDC058231, assembly GCF_042882275.1. Classification (NCBI taxonomy): domain Bacteria; kingdom Bacillati; phylum Actinomycetota; class Actinomycetes; order Kitasatosporales; family Streptomycetaceae; genus Streptomyces; species Streptomyces sp. NPDC058231. Next base: position 68,757 of record NZ_JBHVWN010000013.1, read on the forward strand.
GCCGACCGCCGACGGCGACATCGGCGTGCTCGGCGGCCGGCTCGTCAAGGTCGCGCCGAGCGGCCGGGCCACCACCATCGCCGACCTGCCCGGACGCCTGTTCGCGCTCGCCCCGTCCACCGGCGGAGCCGTCGACCTGGCCGTGGTGACGAACGGCAAGGACGTCCTGCACCGCTGGAACGGCAAGAAGCTGACGAAACTGGGCACCGCCCCGCTCGGCAAGCTCGGGCTCTTCCCGCGTCGCGGCGGCGACCTGGTCGCCGGCGAGGTCACCGGCATCGACACGGCCGGGGCCCCCGGCCTCGCCAAGGCCGATGCCCCCGACAGGCCGCTCGCGGCTTCCCACGAGGGTCACCTGCTGACCACCTCGGCCGCCTCGGAGGAGCTCAAGGGCATCACGTCGAAGATCGGGTCGTCCAGCGGGCAGGGAGCGGGGCTGATCGACGTGCAGGCCCTCGCGACCGCCAGCGACACCGCGGCGGCCACGCAGGTCACCACGGCCGAGGCCGTCACCGCCGCCACCGACGACGTGGAACCCGACGTCAACGGCCAGCCGGAGAAGGACGCACTCGCGCAGTCCGGGCTCGCCCCCGACGAACCCAACCCGCAGTCCCACTATTCGAACTGCCTCGTCAAGCGCAACGACCCGCACGCCCAGGCACTGCAGCCCAGCCCCAACATGGTCGAGTGGGCCGTCGACCAGGCCGTGCACGGTGACCTGAACATCACCCGGCCGGCCAACTACCTGGGCACGGGCAGCGACTCGTACACCCCGGAGGGGCTGTTTCCGCGCGTCTCACTGACCGGCGGCGGCACCGTCCCGGCACAGGTGGTGCTCGGCATCCTGGCCCAGGAGTCCAACTTCAAGCAGGCGTCCTGGCACTCGGTGCCCGGTGACGGCGGCAACCCGCTGCTCGGTGACTACTTCGGCAACGGCGACAGCATCCACTACTACCCCAACGGTGGGGCGGCCGACTGCGGCTACGGCATCGCACAGGTCACCTCTGGCATGAACGAGGCGAAGCCCAACCCGTACAACCCGACCGAGGCGTACGCCATCGCCACCGACTACGCGGCCAACATCGCGGCCGGTGTGCAGATCCTGAGCAAGACCTGGAACCAGCTCAAGGGTCTCGGCATGAACGTCAACATCGGCAACCCGGCGTACATCGAGAACTGGTCCATGGCGCTGTGGGGCTACAACAGCGGTGTCTACACCGACTCCTCGCAGAACGGCGGCAACACCGGACTGGGCTGGTTCAACAATCCGGCCAACCCCAACTACCGTTCGGACCGCGCGCCGTTCCTGCGTGACTCCTACGACGACGCCGCACACCCGGCGGAGTGGCCCTACGAAGAGAAGATCATGGGTTGGGTGGAGAGTCCGCAGCTGACGTACAACGCCAAGCCGTCGTACGCCCTCCCGCAGTTCCCCGTCGGCGGCAACAGCCCGGCCGGCAAGCTCAACCTGAACATGAACTACCGCGCCTACTGCGACAGTTCGAACAACTGCAATCCCGGAGCCGCGTCCGACAGCGACCCGTGCCCGGCCGAGGACGAGAGCTGCTGGTTCCGCGGCTCGGTCTCCTGGGGAGCGGGCAGCGACACCACCAACGGCTCCACCGAGAACCTCGTCACCTCTCTCGGCAGCGGCGAACCCGCACTGAACCGGCAGTACGACGCCGGGCCCTGCAACAACGCCCCCGCGGGTCTGCTGATCGACGACCTACCGGACCCGGACGACAACACCCAGGGCTGCAACGAATCCCATCAGATCGACGGGAAGTTCAACCTGCAGCTCGGGGACAACTTCACCTACAACCGCAGCGACAGCACCGTGCGGGCCACCGGTGACATCGCCTCGATCGACCTGCACCAGCTGGGCGCGGGCTACGACGGCCATGCCTGGTTCACCCATGCCTACAAGGGCGGTCCCGGGAACGCGGGCGACCTGTGGCACAAGGTGACCGCGACCTGGACGCCGAACCCCTCGCTCATGTCCGAGCCCGGCACCACCGGCCTGCTGTACGACATCTACGTCCACCTGCCCAACCACGGGGCGCAGGCGATCGTCCCGTACACCGTCAACGTCGGCATGAGCAACGCCGGTGTCACTGCCACGCGCAGCTGCTCCGTCAACCAGACCACCAAGAGCAACGGCCACGACACCTGGGTGGAGCTGGGGACCGTCCGCCTCTGGCAGGGCGCCAACCTCCAGGCCGACAACACCAGCCGCACCGACTACACGGGTGACGCGGACGTCGCCTACGACGCCGTGGTCTTCTCCGCGACGCCGCAGGCGTCCAGCACCGGCATCTGCTTCCACGACGCCATGCCCTGATCCCTCCCGTGCACCCGTCCACGGCGGTGCGCCCCCACGGCTCCGGTCCGACCGGGCCGTGCGGGCGCGCCGCCCTGTGCACATCTGCCCCTCACCACGGAGCCCTGCCATGAAGTTCCCCACCCCCCACGTCCGGCGCACCGCCATCGCCCTGGCCGTCTCGATCCTCGTCGTCGGCTGTTCCACGTCCCGTCACGCCTCTCCGGACGCCCCCGGCTCCTCGAAGGCGTCTCCCGGCGACGGGACCGCGCCCTCCGCGGGGGCGACGAGCGGTCACCCGTCCGCCACCGCGGCTCCGGACCTGGACGACTGGCCGACCCGGCCCGCCACCGCGGACAAGTTCCCGCACGGCATCCCGAGCACCGTGCTCGCGAAGGGCTACACGGGCTCCGCCTTCCTGGAGAAGGTGACGGAGAAATGGCACATCGCACTGGGCCCCAGGAAGAAGAACGACTTCAGCAAGAAGGACGACCAGCCCCCCGTGTGGTACGCCACGGGCGCCGGACAGCATGCGTCCGGCAAGCTGAGCATCGCCGTGACGTGGAACCTCTCCGGCGACCTCGAATCCCTCTCCTGCATCGCCGGCCGGAAGACGCCGGGCTACGCCGACTTCCTGCGCGACTGCATCGAGCTGGACCACCCGGGCGCGCGGCCGGCCGCGGCCGCCCGCTGGCTCGGGAGCATGGTGCCGAGCCTGGACAAGGCGTACGCAGAGGCCAGGAAGCCTGTCGGCAGTCCGCTGTACCGGGCGGGCCGGGCGGCTTCCGCCCTGCAGGAGTACAGCTACGGCAAGGAAGGGATGGTCTACACCGTCCGGACCTTCGGTACGGCGCCCTGAACGTCCGCGCCCCCGCCGGGCAGTCGGCCCCGAAGGGGCGTTCCGGATCTCCCCAGCGCCCAATTCGATCAAGAAAATTGGGCGCTAGGGCGTGTTGCGAAAGTCCCGCCTGCTCGGCGACGTCTCGCACGCACGCTCGCCGCGTTGTCGGGATCACCCCGATACATCCAGTATCGGGGCGACCCTCCGCCTTGCGATCGCACGCACCAGACGCCGCCGAGCCCGCCCTCCGGGTGGACGGCGCTACTTTCGAAACACGCCCTAGGCCCCAGTTCAGGGGCCTAGCGGGCAGACGAGTCGGCCTGTACGCCGGGTTCTGTCGCCCGGTCGCCTCGCGGCGGCCGGGGAGACGGCCATCCATCTAGGACCGGCATTGCTGCCGGTCTCGTGCGGTCTACCCGCGAACTCGGGCGGGCAGCCCTCGGTCGTTCGCGCAGGGCCGTCTTGCGACGGCCCCTCTTGACCTTGCTCCGGGTGGGGTTTACCTAGCCGCCTGAGTCACCTCAGGCGCTGGTGGTCTCTTACACCACCGTTTCACCCTTACCGGGGACCGAAGCCCCCGGCGGTCTGTTTTCTGTGGCACTGTCCCGCGGGTCACCCCGGGTGGCCGTTAGCCACCACCCTGCCCTGTGGAGCCCGGACGTTCCTCGGGAGGTTCCGAAGAACCTCACGCGGCCGTCCGGCCGGCTCGTCTGCCGTGCCGACCATGCTACCCGGCGAGGCGATCACGCCCGTACCGCGGATCCGCCGGTGCCGCTCACTTGTCGCCGGCGAACGCCGCGATCCCGGCCGTCCAGGCCGCCGACAGATCGGCGCCCGGGGGGAACCTGCCGTTGAGTTCCAGCACCACCATGCCGTGGGCGAAGGCCCAGGCCGCCCGGGCCCGCTCCTGGTCGCCGTCGACCGCCCGGGAGAGCGGGGCCGCGGCGCGTTCCTGCAGGCCGGCGGGGAGCGCCGCCGGGTCCACGGGGCGTGCGGTGGTGAGGAGGTAGAGGTGCGGGTGGGCCAGGGCGTAGGCGCGGTACGCGGTGGCGAGTGCCGGGAACGATCCGGGGGCCTCCGACTCGGCCGCTTCCAGCGTCTCGGCCGTTTCCCGCAGCACCTCACCGGCGAGGGCCGTGAGCACGGAGGACTTGTCCGGAAAGTGCTTGTAGAGGGACGGCGCCGTGATCCCGATGCTGTCGGCGAGCCGGCGCATGGTGAGGGCTTCCGGGCCGTCCGCCTCCAGGAGGGTTCGGGCGGCGGCGATGATCTGCCGTGCCCGGTCCGTCACGTGGCCCGTGACGTGGTCCGTCGTGGGGGCGGTGACACGTTCAGTCACGCTGGCAAGCCTTCCTTCGTACGGACCCGTCGGAGCCCGTGGGCCGCGTCGGAGTCCGTGGCCGAATGCGTGATCGTACGAGACGGGGAGGGCCGCGGCGGCAACCGGTCCGGACGCGTCGTGCGCGGCCCTGCGACGTCCTGCACCGCGCGGAGCCCGCGCCGGCCGGGTCCCGGAGTCCCCGTACGCTGGCGCGGGGGCGTCGGGTCGCGCCGGAGCTCCTTCCGTGCGGGCCCCACCCGGTCCCGGACCCCTCTTCCCCGTTCGTACGAAGGAGAACCGCCGTGCTCGTGCTGTTGCCGCCCTCCGAAGGAAAGGCCGCCTCGGGGCGCGGAGCACCCCTGAAGCCCGAGTCGCTGTCGCTGCCGGGTCTCGCACGGGCACGCGAGGCCGTCCTCGACGAACTGGTCGGGCTGTGCGAGGCGGACGAGGAGAAGGCTCGTGCGGTGCTCGGCCTGAGCGAGGGGCTGCGTGGCGAGATCGCGAAGAACGTCGTGCTGCGGACGGCCGGGACACGGCCGGCCGGGGAGATCTACACCGGCGTTCTGTACGACGCGCTGGATCTGGCGTCCCTGGACACAGCGGCCCGGCGCCGGGCCGGAAAGTCGCTCCTGGTGTTCTCCGGCCTGTGGGGCGCGGTGCGGGTGGGCGACCGCATTCCGCCGTACCGCTGCTCGATGGGGGTGAAGCTGCCCGGGCTCGGCGCGCTGGGCGCGTACTGGCGTGCCCCGATGGCCGAGGTCATGCCCGAGGCTGCCGGCGACGGGCTCGTACTGGACCTGCGCTCGTCGGCCTACACGGCCGCCTGGAAGCCGAAGGGTGAGGTGGCGGGGCGCACGGCGAACGTGCGGGTGCTGCACTCCCAGATGGTGGACGGGGTGGAGAAGCGGTCGGTGGTCAGCCACTTCAACAAGGCGACGAAGGGCCGGATGGTCCGCGACCTGTTGCGGGCGGGGGCGCAGCCCAAGGGCCCCGCGGAGCTGGTGGACGTGTTGCGGGAGCTGGGGTACGCCGTGGAGGCGGAGACCCCGGAACGGGCCGGGCGGCCCTGGGCGCTCGACGTGATCGTGACGGAGATCCACTGACCCACGGAGAAGCATCGTTGCATCATGCGCAACGTGCGTTGCGCAAGGTGCGGTGGCCGCGGCAGGATGACCCCATGACCTCCCCCTCTGTGCTCGATCTCGCCCCGGTTCTCCCCGTTGTCGTACTGAAGGACGCCGCCGACGCGGTGCCGCTCGCCCGGGCGCTGGTCGCGGGCGGGCTCCCGGCCATCGAGGTCACCCTGCGGACGGCCGCCGCGCTGGACTCGATCGCGGCGATCGCGGCGGAGGTGCCGGACGCGGTGGTGGGGGCGGGCACGGTGATCTCCGCACGGCACGTCGCCGACACGGTGGCGGCCGGGGCGCGGTTCCTGGTCAGCCCCGGCTGGACGGACCCGCTGCTGGACGCGATGCAGGGGGCCGGGGTGCCTTTCCTGCCGGGCGTCTCGACGACGTCCGAGGTCGTGGCACTGCTGGAGCGCGGGGTCGCCGAGATGAAGTTCTTCCCGGCCGAGGCGGCGGGCGGCACGGCGTATCTGAAGGCCATGTCCGCGCCGCTCCCGCAGGCCCGGTTCTGCCCGACCGGCGGCATCTCGCTCGCCTCGGCGCCCTCGTACCTGGCGCTTCCGAACGTCGGTTGCGTGGGCGGCAGTTGGATGGTGCCGGCCGATGCCGTGGCGGCGAAGGACTGGGCGCGGGTGGAGCGACTGGCGGCCGAGGCCGCGGCGTTGCGCGGCTGACCCCTCCCCGCACGCCGGGCGTCACGCGAAGGCGGACCGACGCCCCGGCGGGGACGGCGGCTTCGCCCCCGACCGCACCACGGTCTCGGGGGGAGCGGCGGAGGCGAAGGCGTCCGATGGCATCCGCGCGCCCCGGCGCCTGCGCCCCTACCTCAGGTGCGACGTGTCGTTCAGCAGCCTCAGCGAGGCATTGCCGTCCGCGTAGTACGCCACCGCCGACAGCGACGCCGCCGAGAGTTCCATACGGAACAGGGACTCCGGCGGGGCGCCGAGGGCCAGCCGGACCAGGGTCTTGATCGGTGTCACATGGGTGACCAGGAGCACCGTACGGCCCGCGTGCCGGGCGGTCAGCCGGTCGCGGGCACCCGAGACGCGGCGCGCCACCTCGGCGAAGCTCTCGCCACCTCCGGTCGGGGGCGTTCTCGTGGAGCCGAGCCAGGCGTCCAGGTCGGGGCCGTAACGCTCCCTGACCTCGGCGAAGGTCAGGCCCTCCCAGGCGCCGAAGTCCGTCTCGCGCAGGGCTTCGTCGATCTCGACGGTCAGGCCGAGGCGCGCGGCCACCGTCGCCGCGGTCTGCCGGCAGCGGCGCAGCGGCGAGCTGATGATCTCCTGAATCGTGCCGCGTGCGGCGAGCGACTCCGCCACCCGTTCCGCCTGGTGGCGGCCGGCCGCCGAGAGTTCCGGGTCGCTGCCGCCGCTGCCGGAGAACCGCTTCTCGGGGGTGAGCGCCGTCTCGCCGTGCCGGAGCAGCACGAACGTCGCGGGCGCGCCCAGGTCGGGGGCGGCGCCCCAGCCGACCTGCGGCGTGGGCGCGGGTTCACGGCGGGACGTCAGCGCCGCCCGCGCCTTCGCCGCGCCCGCCGCCGCGTCCCCGGGCGGGCCGGAGACGGGGGGCAGGTCGAGAGCGGCGGTCGACGCCGACGGCTCCCACTGCCTGCCCTGGCGGCCGGCGTCCATCGCCTCGTTGGCGAGCCGGTCCGCGTGCTTGTTCTTCTCGCGCGGGATCCACTCGTACGTGACGGCGGAGGCCGGAAGGATCCGCGCCGCCTCCGCCGCGAGCGGCTTCATGTCGGGGTGCTTGATCTTCCAGCGGCCCGACATCTGTTCCACGACCAGCTTGGAGTCCATCCGGACGTGCACCCGCAGCGCGCCGTCCGCCGACGCGTCCGGCACCAGCGCCTTCGCGGCCTTCAGTCCCGCGATGAGGCCCTTGTACTCCGCCACGTTGTTCGTCGCGACACCGATGTACTCGGCGGCTTCGGCCAGCGTCTCCCCCGTGACCGGGTCGATCACGACCGCGCCGTACCCGGCGGGCCCCGGGTTGCCCCGGGAGCCGCCGTCGGCCTCGATGACGAACTGGCGGGGCTCCGTCATTACAGGCCCGACTCCGCCGTGCGGACCAGGATGCGGTGGCAGTTCTCGCAACGCAGCACCGCCTCCGGGGAGGCCGCCTTCACGTCGTTGACCTCGGTGATGTTCAGCTCCAGCCGGCAGCCCTCGCAGCGACGCTGGTAGAGGCGGGCGGCGCCGACACCGCCCGACTGGGCGCTGAGCTTGTCGTACAGCTTGAGAAGGTCGGCCGGCACGGAGCCGGCGACGAGCTCGCGCTCCTTCGTGACGGTCGCGGCCTCCTCGTCGAGCTCCTTCGTCGCGGCGTCCCGGCGGGCGGTCGCGTCGTCGGCCTTGGCCTGGACGGCGGAGACCCGGGCGGTCAGCTCGGTGACACGCTCCTGTGCGGACTCGCGGCGCTCCATGACTTCGAGGACGACGTCCTCCAGGTCGCCCTGGCGCTTGGCCAGCGAGGTGATCTCGCGCTGCAGGCTCTCCAGGTCCTTGGGCGAGGTGACCGCGCCGGAGTCGAGCCGCTGCTGGTCGCGGACGGCACGCTGGCGCACCAGGTCGACGTCCTGCTCCGCCTTGGTCTGCTCGCGGGCGGTGTCGCTCTCCTCGGTCTGCGAGGCGACCAGCAGGTCGCGCAGCTGCGCGAGGTCGGCGGTGAGCGAGTCGATCTCGGCGTGCTCGGGCAGCGACTTGCGCTTGTGGGCGAGCTGCGACAGCCGTACGTCGAGGGCCTGGACGTCGAGAAGTCGGATCTGGTCGGCGGGCGCGGCGTTCAGTTGGGGGCTCCAGAAGAGTGGTGGGTGGTCCAGGGGTCGGTGACCTGCTTCGAGACGTGGACCCGCAGGTCCCATCCGTGGCGGTCGGAAATCGCGTCGAGCTGCGCTGCGGCCTGCTCGCACCAGGGCCATTCGGTGGCCCAGTGCGCGGCGTCGATCAGGCCGATCGAGGAGTGCTGGACGGCCTCGGAGGCCGGGTGGTGGCGCAGGTCCGCGGTGAGGTAGGCGTCGACGCCCGCGGCGCGCACGGCGTCGAAGAGGCCGTCGCCGGAGCCGCCGCTGACCGCGACGGTGCGCACGAGTGCGTCCGGGTCGCCGGCCAGCCGGATGCCCTGCGCGGTCGCGGGCAGCCGGGCGGCGGCGCGGGCGGCGAGGTCGCGGAGGGTCTCGGGGTGGTCGAGTTCGCAGATCCGGCCGAGGCCGCGACGGCCCTCGGCATCGGTCGGGTCCGGGACGAGGGGTCCGGTGACACGCAGGTCGAGGGCGCCGGCCAGGGCGTCGGAGACTCCGGGGTCGGCGGTGTCGGCATTGGTGTGCGCGACGTGCAGGGCGATGCCGTGCTTGATGAGGGTGTGCACGACCCGGCCCTTGAAGGTGGACGCCGCGACCGTCGTCGTACCCCGCAGATAGAGCGGGTGGTGGGTGACGATCAGCTGGGCGCCGAGCCTGATCGCCTCGTCGGCGACCTCCTGGACGGGGTCGACGGCGAAGAGCACACGGTCGACGTCGGCGGCCGGGTCGTCCACGTCCGCGCAGACCGTTCCGACGGCGTCCCATCCTTCGGCGCGCTCGGGGGGCCAGAGGGCGTCGAGCGCGGCGAGGACTTCAGACAGACGGGGCACGGAGGAAAGGCTACCTTCCGTCCGTGCCCCGCCGCCCATGGCTGCGGCGACCCGTGAGGGCCGGGCGACAGCCCGTCACGTGTCGTTACGCGCGGTTCCGGCCCGCCCGCTACTTGACCAGGTCGGCACGGAGGTCGTCGAGGACCAGGTCGGCCGCGGTGACACCCAGGCCGAGGTACCAGGTCTCGTCCGGGACGTCCTTCGCCCGGCCCTCCTTGACCGCCTTCAGGTTCTTCCACAGCGGGTTGGCCTGGGCGGTGTCGCGCTTGGTCGCCTTCACGTCGCCGTAGACGCCGGTGAAGATCCAGTCGGCGTCCGCCTCGTCGATCTTCTCCGGGCTGATCTCCGCGGCGAGGTCGTCGATCTGCTGGTTCTTGGGCCGCGGCAGGCCGACGTCCTCCAGGATCGTGCCGATGAACGACGCCTTGGCGTAGAGCCGGATGCGGTCCGGGAGGTAGCGGACCATGGAGATGGTCGGCTTGTCGGGGCCGATGTCCTCGCCGAGCTTCGTGGCCTTCTTCTCGTACGCGTCCAGCTCGCTCCGCGCCTTGGCGGTCTTGTCCAGCGCCGCCGCGTTGAGGAGGTAGTTCTCCTTCCAGGTGAAGCCCGGACGGATGGAGAACACGGTCGGCGCGATCTGGGAGAGCTGGTCGTACTTGTCGGCGGCGCGCAGCTGGCTGCCGAGGATCAGGTCCGGCTTCAGGCCGGCGATCGCCTCAAGGTTGAGGTTGTTGATCGTACCGACGTTCTTCGGGTTGCCCGCGGCCTTCTTCAGGTACGAAGGGATGGCCGCGTCGCCCTCGGAGGGCGCGTAGCCGACCGGCTTCACACCCAGCGAGACGACGTTGTCGAACTCGCCGACGTCGAGCACCACGACCCGCTTCGGGGCGGACTTGAGCTCCGTCTTGCCCATGGCGTGAGTGAGGGTCCGGGGGAACTGGCCCGGCTCGGCGTCGGTGCCGTACCCGGCCGTCTTCTTCGCCGCGTCACCGAAGTCCTTGCCGCCCGTCGCGACGGCGGCCTTCTTGTCGCCGCCCGCGGACTCGGCCGAACCGTCCTTCGCCCCGCCGTCGCCGCAGGCGGAGAGGGTGAGGGCGGCGGCCACTGCCAGGCCGACTGCTGCGGTGCTGCGGCGTCGTATGGACATCACTTGCTCACTTGCTCCATCTGAGGGACTCACAGGGAATGCTTAGGAATGCCTTACCTTATCCAGCGTTTCCATGGAGAGCACAACCACCCCCACACCCTCAGCCGAACCCGGACATCGCCACCCTTATGGGTGAAGTGACGGGTCTCGTGTTGTTCGGCAGGAAGTGCGAAAACTAGCTTCGGTTGCCGGAGGTGACGAGTCCATGACTGCCTGTGCCATCGAGGGCGAGACTGCCGGGCCCGCCGCGACAGCGGATCCCGCGTCCGGAGAAGCGGAAGAACCCGGGGGGCCGGACGACCCGGAGGAGCGGAACGGGCTCATCGGCCCCGGCGAACCGGGCGGGTCCGACGAGACGGAGGCCGGTGTGCCCAGCGGGTTCGCCGAGATCGCCGGGCCAGGGGAGGACGCCGGGTCGGGCGGACCGGACGGGGCCGGAGCCGGCTCCGCGGCAGGCGCGTTCACCATCGCCGCCGACGGCTCGTACGCGGCACGGCTCACGGTCGCCGGACCGGCACCCGGCACCGCCTGGTTCCCCGAGCGCTGGACGCTCGACGGGCCCGAGCCCTACGCCGTACCGCTCCCCCTGAACCAGCCCGAGGAGCCGGACACCGACGTCCTGCCGCTCACCGACGGCCGGGTGCTGATCCGGCGGCGGGTGGCGGACCGCCACGCCTTCTCGTTGCTCTATCCGACCGGTCCCGGCACCGGCGAACTGCCCCTCGGCGCCATCGAGTGCGTGGACGGCGTCCCCCTCACGATGCTGCCGCCGTCACCGGACGGCGCGAGTGCGTACGCGCTGTCGGCCGGGGAACACACGACCACCCTCTGGCTGGTGGCGGGCGGACCCTTCGGGCCGGAGCGTGTCGCCGACCTCCCGGGGCGGTGCTCCGGCGGCGTCTGGCTGGACCGTGCGGGACGGATACTGGCCCTGGACCGGCAGGCCCCGGACGGCGGCCCGGTGAAGGCGGTCGCCGTGGATCTGGGACGCGGCGGCGAGGTGACGCCGTTGCTGCAGATCGCACCCGGCAGCAACGACCGGCTGCTGCTCGCCGATGCGGACAGCGGGCTCCTGCTGATCCGCTCCGACGCGCCGGGCCACGACCGGCTCGGGTGGGGGGTGCTGGGCAGCTGCCTGCCGGTGCGTTTCCCGGAGTGCCTGCGCCCGGCGGATGTGGCGGTGACGCCGTTCGCCGTGCAACCGGGGCAGACGCTGATGCCGGAGAGCTGCGCGGTGGCGCTGCGGATCGACGGGGCCGCCGGCAGCTGGCTCGGGGTGTGGCGCCCCGCGGGGCGCCGGCTGCATCAGTTCGCCGCCCCGGAGGGATGGCTGGCCGGGTCCGGACTGTGGACCCGGGACGGCGTGCTCAAGCTCCCGTACGCCAACAGCTACGTGCCGTGCGGGGTGGCCCTGTTGCGGGCGCCGGAGGACGAGGATCTCGGCATCGGGCCGGGCTGCGCCACGGCCGGGGAAAGCGGTATGCAACCGTCCGCGGCTGTCGGGCCTCCTCCTGTGTGTAAGCCGGTTCCACTGGGGCAGGCGCCTCTCATGAGGCGGACGCAACCTGGTTAAATTCTGGGCCTGGGCTACGCAGCCGATGGGCGCGGTCGCCGACGGTGACCGGGTCAGGTCGGTGGTGCGTCGGTCCTGGTGACACACACGTAAGCGATCACAACGGGGTGACTTCCCACATGTCTGAAGCCCGAACCGACACGACCCAGACGCGCCCGCCGGGGGCGGGCGCCGAACGGGCCGACGCCGGCGGCTCCGGAAAGCACCGAGGGGGTGTGTCGACGGAGAGCCCGGGCGCGCAGCCGCACGGTCGCCACCGGCGCCCCTCCGAGGGGGGCAGCAGGGCGGCCTGACCGCGCGGCAATCAACGAGGGAAGGGCGGGCCCCCGCGGCGAACGGCGCCGTGGGGGCCCGCCTCTGTACGCGGCCGGACACCCGGCAGCTGTGAAGAACGCTGACTTCCCGTCAACTTCCCCTCTCCCCACCCGACATGATGTCGGCCGGATCGAGCGGGCCATGACATTTGTCATCACTGAGTCCGTACATGCGCCTCTGCCGGAAGAGCTCACCGCTCCGTACCGTCGTGGTCATGGATGAGACAACGGGGAACGGGCCCGCGGTGGTCTTCACCGGGGCAGTGAAGACCTTCGGCCGGGCGGAGCGGACGGTGCGGGCCGTCGACGGGATCGATCTGACGGTCGAGCGCGGCGAGACCGTCGCGCTGCTCGGCCGCAACGGCGCGGGCAAGTCCACCACCATCAGCATGCTGCTGGGACTGAACGAGCCGGACTCCGGCAGCGTGCGGCTGCTCGGCCGCACACCCGAGCAGGCGGTACGGGCCGGCCGGGTCGGGGCCATGCTGCAGGACGGGCGGCCCATCCCCCGGGTCACCGTCCGTGAACTCATCGCCTTCGTCGCCTCCACCTACCCGGACCCGATGCCGGTGCCCGAGTCGCTCGCCCTGGCGGGTGTCTCCGAGTACGCGGACCGGCGCATCGACAAGCTCTCCGGCGGGCAGACCCAGCGCGTCCGGTTCGCCGTCGCGCTGGCGGGCAACCCGGAGCTGATCGTCCTGGACGAGCCGACCGCCGCCCTGGACGTGGAGGCCCGGCGCGTGTTCTGGGACTCCATGCGGGCCTACGCCCGGCGCGGCAACACGGTCCTCTTCTCCACGCACTACCTGGAGGAGGCCGACGAGAACGCCGACCGGATCGTCGTCATCGACCATGGCCGGATCGTCGCGGACGGCAGTGGCGACCGGATCAAGAAGTCGGCCGGCGGCAACCAGGTCTCCTTCGACCTGGCGGGCGGCCCGACGGATGGACTGGAACTGCTGCCCGGCGTGGCCGCCGTCGAGATCCGCGGCGACCGGGCACTGCTGCGTACGGAGGACTCGGACGCCACGGTGGTGGAGCTGGCCCGCCTCGGCCGGGTACGCAACCTCCTGGTCTCCCGGGCCACGCTCGAGGACGCGTTCCTCTCACTGACCGCGCCCACCACCACCACCGACCCGGAGAGGGAGAGCGTCTGATGCTCCGCTACATCGTGCTCGAAATCAGGCGCACCCTGCGCGACGGCGCCTTCATGATCTTCGGGATCGGAATGCCGGTGCTGATGTACCTGCTCTTCACCAACCTCGGTGGCGGGGGCGGGAAGTACGAGGCCGCGTGGAAGGTCGCCTCGATGGTGGGCATGGCCGCCTACGGGGCGCTGGGCGCCGCCATGTCGATCGGTACGGGGGTCGCGTCGGACAAGTCCCTGGGCTGGCTCCAGCAGCTGCGGATCACTCCACTCGACCCGTCCCGGGTGGTCGCGGGCCGCGCGATCAGCGGGTCGGTGACCGTACTGCCGACCATCCTGGCGGTGGAGCTCGCCGGGGCCCTGATCAACGGTGTGCGGCTTGAGCTGTGGCAGTGGCTCGTGCTGACGTTCCTGCTGTGGATCGGCGCGCTGCCGTTCACACTGCTCGGCCTCGGCAACGGCTACCGTCTCACCCCGCAGGCCACCGGGGTGGTCAATGTGGCCTGCCTGATGGGCTTCGCGATCGTCGGCGGGCTGTGGTTCCCGCTCTCCGAATTCCCGTCCTGGCTGCGCTCCATCGGCACGTACACGCCGGCCCACCGCTTCGCCGACCTGGGCTGGGCGACCACCGGTGGCCACGCGCCCTCCCTCGGGACGGTCACCGTGCTCGGCGGATGGCTGCTGCTGTTCGGTGCGTACGCCGTCGTCTCGTACCGTCGGTCCGCGAGGACCGTGTGACAGGAGCGAGCATGTCCCGGAACGGATCGGAGACGCGGCGGGAACGCCGCAGGCGGCACCGCGAGGAGGGACGCCCCGGGCCGCCCGGACCCTACTCGCTGCTGCCCTGGTTGCTGATGGGGCTGGGCGCCTTCTCCAACCTCTTCCAGGGGAAGACCCCGAACCCCTGGATCGGCGGCGTCGGACTGTTCGTCTTCAACTCCCTCTACATCTCGGTGGTGTTCCGGGGGTTCGACAAGAAGAAGCGCGAGAGCCCCGCGTCGTACGTGACGCTCGCCGTGATGGCCGTGGTCACGTTCGGACTGGCGATCGGCTACGGCGGCAGCTGGCTGCTGTTCTTCCCGCTGCTCTCGCTGGCCTGCGGCACCGTCCTGCGCCACCGGCAGCTGGTGCTCGGCCTGCTCGCACTCGCGGTCGTCGCCAGCCTCGTCGCCGTCTGGCGCGGGGACAACTCCTCGGACCCGTGGACCATCGGATACGGCACCTTCATCTCGGGCGCGGTGACCGCCGCGATCCTCACGCTGTCGGAGACCGTGATGGAACTGCGGGCGACCCGGCAGGAGCTGGCCCGCACCGCCGTGGAGAAGGAGCGGCTCCGTTTCTCCCGCGATCTGCACGATCTGCTGGGGCACACGCTCTCGGTGATCGTCGTCAAGTCGGAGGCGGCACGCAGACTCGCGCCGCGCGACATGGACGCGGCGCTGGCCCAGGTCACCGACATCGAGTCGGTCGGCAGACAGGCCCTCACCGAGATCCGCGAAGCCGTCACCGGCTACCGCGAGGGGAGCCTGGCCACCGAACTCGACCGGGCCAGGTCCGCACTGACCGCCGCCGGGATCGAACCCGTCGTCCGCCGTTCCGGACCACCGCTCGCCCCGCAGGCGGAGGCCCTGCTGGGCTGGGTCGTACGGGAGGCGGTGACCAATGCGGTACGCCACAGCACTGCGACGACCTGCTCGTTCGTCGTCGACGGGACCGCCGAACGGGTCCGGCTGACCGTCACCGACGACGGCCGCGGGCGGGCGGCCGAACCGCCCATGCCGGGCATCGGCGGCACCGGGCTCAAGGGCCTCACCGAACGCCTCGCCGCGGCGGGCGGCTCGCTCACTGCGGGCCCCGGTCAGGGCGGCGGCTTCGTGCTCACCGCGGAACTGCCGGTGGACCCGGCGGACAGCGGCGGCTGCCCGGCCCCAACCCATACGCTGGGCCGATGACCGAGATGCCCGGGGCCCAACGGCCGAACAAGTCCGTACGTGTGCTGCTCGCCGAGGACCAGGGCATGATGCGCGGCGCGCTCGCCCTGCTGCTCGGACTGGAGCCGGACATCGAGGTGGTGGCCCAGGTCGCCGCCGGGGACGAGATCGTGGACGCGGCACTGCTGTCCCGCCCTGATGTGGCACTCCTCGACATCGAGCTCCCGGGCCGCAGCGGCCTGGACGCCGCCGCCGATCTGCGCGAGGAGGTACCGGACTGCCGGGTGCTGATCCTGACCACCTTCGGCCGGCCCGGCTATCTGCGCCGTGCGATGGAGGCCGGGGCCGCTGGATTCCTGGTCAAGGACGGCCCGGTCGAGGAGCTCGCGGCGGCGATCCGCCGCGTGCTGACCGGGGAGACCGTCATCGACCCCGCACTCGCCGCGGCAGCCCTCAGCGCGGGCCCCAGTCCGCTCACCGCACGGGAACGGGAAGCGCTGAACGCCTCGGTGGACGGGGCGACGGTCGCCGACATCGCGGACAGGCTCCACCTGTCCGAGTCGACGGTACGCAACTACCTGTCGTCGGCGATCGGGAAGACAGGGACCCGGAACCGGATGGAGGCGGCACGAGCGGCGCGGCAGCAGGGGTGGCTCTGAGCGCGGGTGCGTGGCGGCGCACGCCGGGGCACGCCGGGGCACGTAGGGGCACGTAGGGGCACGTAGGGGCACGCAGGGGCACGCAGGGGCGCTCGCCCGGTGAGGCCGTGGATCTCCTGCGGCGGTGCGGCACGCGTCGGCCATCCCTGCACGGCCCGTGCCGCTCCCCCCGGACCCGGGGTGATCCCGTAAGCCCGGGGACCGATCCCTGCCGGTCACACCCGCCGGAGCAGCGCGGGAACGGCACCCCCCGCGCTCCGGCGGAGGACCACATGCCCCTACCCGTTTCGGCCAATTACGTGCCGTGTCCTGTTCGCACCTCGTGCACCGGAATACCTCGGGCGTCCGGAAACGTTCAAGCTGCACAGACTTGGCGGTCGGTGCTGCCCGCCGACGGTCCCGCACGCCACCCTCACTCTTCTTCCGCCGCCCGGAGGCCGCACGCATGCCACAGACGACGAACGATCAGCTCGCCGGGGAGCAGTCGCTCCCGGACCCGCGCAGAAAGCGCGCGGGCGGCGGTGTCGTCCCCGTTCTCGCCTTCGCAGGCATCACCGTCGCGGTGATGCAGACCCTGCTCGTCCCCGTCATCAAGGACCTGCCCACCCTTCTCCACACCGCTCCGTCCAACGCCACCTGGGTGATGACCGCCACGCTGCTCGCGGGCGCCGTCGCCACTCCGATCATGGGCCGGCTCGGCGACCTCCGCGGCAAGCGGAGGATGCTGCTCGCCAGCCTCGCCGTCATGGTGATCGGCTCGCTGATCTGCGCGTTCACCGATGAACTCGTGGTCATGATCGTGGGGCGGGCGCTTCAGGGCTTCGCCATGGGCGCCATCCCGCTGGGCATCGGGATCATGCGCGACGAACTGCCGCGCGAGAAGCTCGGCTCGGCCATGGCACTGATGAGCTCCTCCATCGGGGTCGGCGGCGGGCTGGCGCTGCCTGCCGCCGCACTGGTCGCGCAGCACGCCGACTGGCACACGCTGTTCCTCGGCGCGGCCGGGCTCGGCGTGCTGTCGATGGCACTGACCGCCTTCGTCGTACCGGAGACCTCGGTGCGCGCGCCCGGGCGGTTCGATCTGCCCGGTGCGCTCGGGCTCTCACTCGGCCTGGTCTGTCTGCTGCTGCCGATCACCAAGGGCAGCGACTGGGGCTGGACCTCGGGCACCACGCTCGGGCTGATAGCCGCAGCCCTGGTGATCCTGGTCCTGTGGGGCCTGTTCGAGCTGCGCAGTGCGGCGCCGCTGGTCGACCTCCGGACCTCGGCCCGGCGCGAGGTCCTGCTCACCAACCTCGCCTCGGTGATGGTCGGCGTCGCGTTCTACGCGGTCTCGCTCGTCCTGCCGCAGCTGCTCCAGCTGCCGAGGTCGACCGGGTACGGCCTCGGGCAGTCGATGGTCGTGGCGGGGCTGTGCGTGGCGCCACTGGGTCTGACGATGATGTTCGTCGCCCCGCTGTACGCGCGGCTGTCCGCGCGCCGCGGCCCCAAGGTGTCGCTGATGCTCGGCCTGCTCATCATCGCGATCGGCTACGGCGCGGGGCTCGGTCTGATGAGTGCGGCCTGGCAGACCGTGGTGATCGCGGTGGTGCTCGGGGCCGGCATCGGACTCGCGTACTCCTCGTTGCCGGCTCTGATCATCGGGGCCGTCGATCCGTCCGAGACGGGCGCGGCCAACGGCCTGAACACCCTGATGCGGTCGATCGGCACGTCGGTGTCCAGTGCCGTCATCGGTATGGTGCTGGCCAACACCTCGGTACGGATGGGACCGGTGTCGGTCCCCTCGATGGACGGGTTCCGGACCTCGTTCATGATCGCGACGGGTGCGGTGGTGATCGGCCTGGTGCTGGCCGCGTTCCTGCCCTCGCAGCGCGACGCGATGCGGCCGACGCTGCTGGCGAGCAGCGCAGACGAGGTGGCTCCCGGTGTGGCGGCCTCGCGTCCCGTTGCCGGTTCGAGCGGCTTGCACGGACGGGTGCTGGACGCGGACGGTGCACCGGTGGCGCACGCCAACGTCACTCTGATCGACCGGACCGGGCGGCAGGCGGGGCTCACCGTGACGGACCGGGAGGGCCGGTACGCCCTGGCGGCCCCGTCCGGCGGCAGCTTCGTGCTGGCCGGTTCCGCCACCGGGTACGCACCGCGCGCCTGCCCGGTCGCGTACCCGGCGAACGGCCTGCCGGTCGAGGTCGACCTCATGCTGACGGCCGGCGCACCGGAGCGCCCGACCTCGGTGCCGTCATGAGCGACTGAGGGACGCCGAGGCGCCCCGACAACGCGCCAGGGGGCGGTGGGCCGAGGGCCCACCGCCCCCTGGCGTCGCCCCCGGCTGCCGGCACCGGCCGGTCCCGGCACGAGAGCCGCCCCCGGCCTCTCCGCTTCCGACCCCCGCCGACGCCGCCGGCCGGGCCGTGCGGCAGCATGGGGCGCCGTTCGATCCCCGTACCACCAGGAGGAACCCCGTGGCCGCCGAGCCCAAACCCGAGATTCTCGCCGCCTTCCAGGCCGCCAAGGGGTTCATGCCGGTCGTCGAAGGGCTCGCCCTCCACGCGGCCGCCACCGAGGCCGCCGCGCTCGGTCTGCCCCTGCTGGAGGTCGGGACGTACTGCGGGCGGTCCACGATCCTGCTCGCCGATGCCGCCCGGGCAGCCGGTGTGACCGCGCTCACCGTCGACCACCACCGGGGCAGCGAGGAGCAGCAGCCCGGCTGGGAGTACCACGACCCTGCCGTCGTGGACCCGGAGGTAGGCCTGATGGACACGCTGCCGACCTTCCGCCGGACCCTGCACGCGGCGGGCCTCGAAGACCACGTGGTGGCGCTGGTGGGCCGGTCCCCGCAGGTAGCGGCCGTCTGGGGCGGGAAGCTCGGCTTCCTCTTCATCGACGGCGGGCACACCGACGAGCATGCGAACGGCGACTACGAGGGCTGGGCGCCGCATGTCGCCGAGGACGGGCTGCTCGTGATCCACGACGTCTTCCCCGATCCGGCGGACGGCGGCCAGGCGCCGTACCGGGTGTATCTGCGGGCGCTGGAGTCCGGGGCGTTCACCGAGGTGTCGGTCACGGACTCGCTGCGCGTCCTGCGCCGCACGGGAACGGGGATCTGAGCCGCCGGATAGCATCGCGGGCGTGCCGTACGACGACAGCGTTGCCCCCACCGTCCCGCGCGCTGCCCTGCGCCGCAGCCGTCTGCTCGCCGCCGCGGCCCTGGCGTCCGTGTGCCTGACCGCGGGCTGCGGCGCCGGCAGCGGTGGGGCCGTGCCGCCGCCGTCGCGCCCGGCCACGCAGTCGCCGTCCCCTTCGGAGGCGGAGAACGGTCCGGCGGCGGGCGGGTCCCCCGCCCCCTCGAAGTCCGCGGGCCGCACGGGCTCCCCGGGCTCCGGGCCGCTGTCGGGCCGGACCGTCGTCATCGACCCCGGGCACAACCCCCGTAATTACCGGCACACCGGCGAGATCGCCCGCCAGGTGGACATCGGCACGACGCACAAGGAGTGCGACACCACCGGCACGTCCACCAACTCCGGTTACGCCGAAGCCAGGTTCACCCTCGACGTGTCGCACCGGTTGCGCGCCCTGCTCCAGGCACAGGGCGCGAAGGTCGTCCTCACGTACGACGACGACCGCCCGTACGGGCCGTGCGTCGACGAGCGGGCCCGGATCGGCAACGACGCCAAGGCGGATGCGGTCGTCTCGGTGCACGCGGACGGATCCGCGGTCGGCAACCGCGGGTTCCATGTGATTCTTCCCGCCCTCGTGCGCGGCGGGGACGCGGACACCTCCGGGATCGTGAAGCCGTCGCGTGAACTCGGCACCCGGATCGCCGGCCTCTTCGTCCGCGCCACCGGAAGTGCGCCGTCCAACTACGTGGGCGGTAATACCGGGTTGGACACCCGCAACGACCTGGGCGGACTCAATTTGTCCACGGTGCCCAAGGTGTTCATCGAATGCGGCAACATGCGTGACCCGAAGGACGCCGCCCTGCTCACCAGTCCGGGTTGGCGGCAGAGGGCGGCCCAGGGCATCGCGGACGGCATCAGTTCCTACCTCAAGGGGTAGGCAGGGGTAGTTGTGCGGCATTGTTCCCGGGGGTCGGCCGAGCGACGTCCGGGCCCGGGCACAACCCGCCCGGGCAGACGATAGATTCATCCGTACGATGGGTAGCCGCCCGAGCTCCGCGCCGTGCCCGCCGTACCGGCGGCAGCGACGACCGCCCAGACGCGACGACCGACTAAGGACCTTCACGTGAATATCCGCTCGCTCACTAGAGGCGATGGCGTGGTGATCGGAGCAGCGGTGGTGCTGTTCATCGCCTCGTTCCTCGATCTGCTCTCCTACGACGGCGCGCCGAACGCCTGGGACTCGCTGGGCAACGCGTTCGGTGTCTACATGGTCGGAGTGATCGGCGCGGCGCTGATCGTCTTCTCCCGTTCGCAGCCCCAGCCCCGCAAGGTCGTCGGTCTGGATCTCGGCCAGTTCGGTGTCGCGGCCACGGTCTTCACCGCCTGGAACATGTTCTGGACGATCATCGACCTCGGTCAGGCCGACGCCGGCGCCGGCCTCGTCCTCGGCCTGATCGCCTCGCTCGTGCTGGCGGGTGGCGCGGTCGCGTCCCCGCTGGTTCCCGCGCTGAAGGCGCCCCTGGTGGGCGCCCCGCGTCCGCAGGCCGTGCAGTCCCCGTACGGCGGCCAGCCGCAGCCCGGCCAGGGGTACGGCTACCCGGGCGCCCAGCAGCAGCCCTTCGGCGCGCACCCGGGTCAGCCGCAGGGGTACGGCGCCCAGCCGCAGACCGGCCAGCCGGATCCCGCCCAGGCGCATGCGCCGCAGGCGCAGCAGGGATCGCAGGGCGGCGGCGCACCGGCCGGCGACTTCACGCCGTTCTGGTTCGCGGTGCCGGTGGCCCGCCCGCTGTACGGGGAGGACGGTTCGCCGAGCCCGATCGCCGAGCTGGCGCCGGGCACCTGGTACCTCGCGGTCGAGCAGCGCGGCCCGGGTCTCGTAGCCCAGACCCAGGACGGCCGTCGTGGTGTCCTGCAGGACACCACGGGCATCCAGCGCGGCTGACGCCCCGCAGTCCCGCTCAGCGGCCCCGCACCCCGTCCGGGTGCGGGGCCGCTGCCGCGATCTCCGTCGGTGCAGGGCGCCCTGATGTCACGTCACCTCGGTCAGCGGAACGTCGCCCGCTCCAGCCAGAAGTCCAGCAGCGCCCGGTCGCCGAGCACTTCGACACTCCCGCTGTCCACGTCCAGCCGCCGGTTGAAGAGCAGCATCAGATCCGTCAGCGGTGCCCGCACCGCGACCGTGGCCTTCTCGTGGGCCCGTCGCCAGGTGAATCCGTCCTCGCCGAACTCGATCAGCCACTCCGCTCCGGGCTCGTCCGTGGCGTGGAAGTGGAGGGACCGGCCGGCTCCGCGGAGCTCCGCGGCCTCCGGGTCCCCCTCGGACTGGGCGTAGGCGACGATCTCCAGCCACTCGTCCATCGTGTCGGCCGCCACCTCGGGCGTCACCTCGTAGACGGCCCGCGCGGCGAGCACCGCGTCGGCGCGGTGGACGACCGTCTCGTGCACCATGCGCCGCGCCCAGAAACCGGCGCTGCTGTCCCACGCCCAGCTCCACATAGGCAGGGCGGCGCCCGCTTCGCGCAGCGCGGCCGATGTCTTCGCCGCGCCGTCGGCCAGCCAGGCGTCCAGCACGGCCGGGTCGTCGCCCTCCGGTGTGAACTCCGGTACCTGCTCGTCCGGGACCGGTTCGGTCGCCCGGGTGCGGACGATCTCACCCGCCCAGCGGTGGGCACCGCCGACATGCACGGCGAGATCGCGCAGTGTCCAGTCGGGGCAGGTCGGGACCTGTGCGGTGAGATCCGCGCCCTTGAGGGTCGCCCTCAATTCATCGGTCTGCCGAATGAGTTCATCGCAGTAGCGATCATGAGTCAGAAGCGTCATGTCGGCACCCTAATACGATCATCCTGCGGCGACGTCCGATTATCCGCCGAGCTGGGCGGAGGACGGCACCTGGTCCTTCACCTCGGCGCCCGCGCTCTTGCCCGCGTCCTTGATGCCGTTGATGACGCTCTCGAAGGCGCCGATGTCGCCCGCGCCCGCCTCGCCCGAGCGAAGCTTGCTGCCGAGCCCCTTGAGCGACTCGATGCCCGCCGTCAGCGGCGCGACCGCCTTGGACAGCAGCGGGTCACCCTTGGCGTTCTGCACCGCCGCCTTGAGCCTGTTGTACGCGAAGCCTCCCGCGAGCCCGGCCTTGACCAACGCGAACGTCCGGCCGTCGGCGCCCTTCTTGAACTTGCCCGCACGGTAGGGCTTGATGATCCACTGGTAGGTGGCGCCGGCCGCGAGCCCCGCGTTGGCGACGAACCGCGTCTTCGCGAGCTTCTGCTTCTCCTGCGACGCGGTGCTGCTCGGAGCCGGGGAGGAACTGGAACTGCTGCCGGAGTCGTTACCGCACGCGGTGGCCCCCACCAGCACGGTGCAGGAGAGCAGCAACGCCACGAACAGCCGTCTGAGCGGTACGGAACTGGGCACAGCGGGCCTCCCTGGACGGGCACATCACGGTGAGTTCAGCGGCGAGCGACGCGGTCAGGCACTCAAGGTCAGGCTCGTCGAGGCCCGGTCACCGCGCCACTCGGAAGGCGCCGTCCGGGTTTCGGATCGCGGAATGCGGCAACTCGGTCTGCATGTCTCCTCGAACAGGCACGAGAAGCAGCACCGCAGCACGCGTCATAGCCGTGGTGGCCGACGTCATGGCCTTCATCATCGGCTTGTGGATCCTGATGTACCTGCTGGACGCGAACCGGGGCAACGACCTGGTGGACTTCGTCAAGGACTCCGCCCGCTGGCTCGCCGGCTGGTCGTACGACCTCTTCACCTTCGACGAGGCGTGGGCGCGGGTCGTCTGCGGTTACGGCCTCGCCGCCGTCGTCTACCTCTTCATCGGACATGCGGTGGCGGGCCGTATCCGCCGCTACTGACGGTCCGGCCCCCGCCGGACCGGACCGGGCCGCGCTAGACCGCGCAGCAGTCCGGCTCCAGGCCCTTCGGCAGCCGTTCGCCGCCGAAGACCGCGGTGGTCGCCTCGTCGCCGCCGAGAGCGGCCACGGCGAGCAGCAGCGAACCGGCGGTCCAGGCGGTGTGCTCCTCCGGCCAGAACGCCCGGTTGCCCTCGAAGACGTATCCGGTCCAGTACATGCCGCCATCGGCGCGCAGATGCTGGATGGACTGGAGGATCTCCAGTGCCCGGTCGGATTCGCCCATCACCCAGAGGGCCAGGGCGAGTTCACAGCTCTCACCGCCGGTCACCCAGGGGTTGGGCAGGACGCAGCGCACCCCGAGGCCCGGGACGACGAAGCGTTCCCACGCCTCCTCGATCCGTTCCTTGGCGGCCGCTCCGGTGAGCGCGCCGCCGAGGACGGGGTAGTACCAGTCCATCGAGTAGTGGCTCTTGTCGAGGAAGCGCTCGGGGTGGCTGCGGATCGCGTGCGCGAGCGCGCCGGTCGCCAGCTCCCAGTCGGGCTGCGGCTCCTCGCGCTGCTCGGCGATGGCGAGGGCGCAGCGCAGCGCCTGGTGGATGGAGGAGGAGCCGGTGAGCAGGGCGTCGACGACGGGAGTGCCGTCGGGTTCGCGCTTCCAGCCGATCTGGCCGCCGGGCTGCTGGAGCCGCAGGACGAACTCGACGGCGGCGTAGACGGTCGGCCACATCCGGTCGATGAAGGCGTCGTCACCGGTCGCGAGGTAGTGGTGCCAGACACCGACGGCCACGTACGCGCAGAAGTTGGACTCCAGGCTCCGGTCGGTCGGCCGGTCCGGATCGCCGTCGTGGTAGGCGGCGTACCAGGAGCCGTCCCCGTTCTGGTGCCGGGCCAGCCACTCGTACGCGCGTCCCGCCGCGGCGTGTTCGCCCGCGGCGTCGAGGGCCATGGCCGCCTCGGTGTGGTCCCACGGGTCGAGGTGGTGCCCCCGGAACCAGGGCAGCGCGCCGTCCTCGCACTGCACGGCGAGCAGCGCGGCGACGGTCTCCGCTGCCTGCCCGGCGGTGAGCACTCCGGGCAGCACGAGGTGTTCGGTCTGCTCGGGAGTTGTCACGCCTCGGCCTTCGCGAGGTCGTCAGCGACCGCGACCCTGGGCAGGTGCGGCTTGGTGGCGTACGCGACGAAGCTCTTGCCGACGACCGGGTTGAGCAGCTGCTCGGCGACCCTGGTGACGGCGGGCTTCTTCATGATGTCCCAGACCAGCAGCTTGTGGTACGCGCGGACCGGCAGCGCCTTGTCGTTGTCGACCCCGAACGCGCACTTGAGCCACCAATAGGGTGAGTGCAGGGCATGCGCGTGGTGGGTGCCGTACGGCTTGAGGCCGGCGCCACGCATCTTGCCGAGGAGTTCATCGGCCCGGTAGATGCGGATGTGACCGCCCTCGACCTCGTGGTACGCGTCGGAGAGCGTCCAGCAGACCTTCTCCGGGCCGTACCGGGGCACGGTGACGGCGATCCGGCCGCCCGGCTTGAGGACCCGGACCATCTCGGCGAGCACCCCCTTGTCGTCGGGGATGTGCTCCATCACCTCGGAGATGATGACGACGTCGAAGGACTCGTCGGGGAACGGCAGGTTGAGGGCGTCGCCCTCCATCGCGGTGGCGGTGGCGCCCTCGGGCGCCTCCCCGGCCTCCTTCATCGCCGCGAACCACTTCGCGACCTCGCGGATCTCCTCGCCGTTCCGGTCGAGTGCCACCACCTGGGCGCCGCGCCGATAGCACTCGAAGGCGTGGCGTCCGGCGCCGCAGCCCAGATCGAGCACTCGGTCGCCTGCGGCGAGCGGGAAGCGGGTGAAGTCCACGGTCAGCACGAATGCCTGCTTTCGCGGTCGAGGGGGGTCAGGGGGCTGGGACGGTGGGGCGGGTCGGGGGCGGGTTCACCTACGGCCGCCGGATCGCGAGGTGGCGGCGCGGGCGGCGATCGCCTGCCGGTAGAGCTCCGCGGTGCCGATCGCCGCCTGCTTCCAGGTGAACCGGGACAGCACCCGGGCGCGGCCCGCGGCGCCGAGCCGGGCCCGCAGCTCCGGGTCGCCCAGCAGCCGGGCGAGCCCGGCGGCCAGCGCCCCGGCATCGGCGGGCGGCACCGCCAGACAGGTCTCACCGTCCGGGCCGGCGACCTCGGGGATCGCACCGCCGGTGGTGGCGACGAGCGGGGTGCCGGTGGCCATGGCCTCGGCGGCGGGCAGCGAGAAACCCTCGTAGAGCGAGGGGACGCAGGCGACCTCGGCACTGCGCACCAGGTCGACCAGTTCGGCGTCGCTGATGCCCTTGACGAACTCGACGGCGTCCTGGAGCCCGTGCCGTTCGATGGCCTGCGCGACGGGCCCGTCCTCGGCCCGCCTGCCGACGACCACGAGGTGCGCCTGCGGATTCGTGGACCGCAGGACGGCGAGCGCGTCGACGAGGTGGACGAGTCCCTTCAACGGGACGTCGGCGCTGGAGGTGGTGACGATCCGGCCCGGTACCTCGGCGACCGAAGGGTCGGGGGACCACAGATCGGTGTCCGCGCCGATGTGCACGACATGGACCCGGTCCTGCCGCACCCCGAGGTGGTCGACGATCTCCTGCTTGGAGGAGCCGGAGACGGTGAGCACCGAGGGGAGCCGACGCGCGACCCGCTTCTGCATGCGGGTGAAGGCGTACCAGCGGCGCACCGAGGCGCGGCGGAGGCGGCTTTCGGCGGCGTCCAGCTCCAGCTGCCGGTCGACGGTGATGGGGTGGTGGATCGTGGTGACGAGCGGTGCGCCGAGAGCCGCCAACAGCCCGTACCCGAGCGTCTGGTTGTCATGGATGACGTCGAACTCGCCGCGGCGGGCGGCGAGGTGGCGGCGGGCGCGGAGGCTGAAGGTGAGCGGCTCCGGGAAACCGCCGGTCCACATGGTGGCGACCTCGGCGGCGTCGATCCAGTCCCGGTACTCGCCGCGCCCGGGGGTGCGGAACGGGTCGGGCTGGCGGTAGAGGTCCAGGCTGGGCAGCTCGGTGAGCGGGACGCCCTCGTCGAGCACCGGATAGGGCTGCGCGCCGATCACTTCGACGCTGTGGCCGAGCCGGGCCAGTTCGCGGCCGAGGTGGCGTACGTACACGCCCTGGCCGCCGCAGAACGGGTTGCCCTTGTAGGTGAGCAGTGCGATGCGCAACGACCGGTCACCGAGGGTGCCCGACTTGTCGCCGCCCGCGCGGGGGCCCGCCTCTATGGCCTCAGCGGTCACACTCGGCCCCCTTCTCACTGCGTGTTCGCCGGAGCGTAACCGCTCGCGCTAATCTAGAACAAGTTTCAGACTGGAACGTTCAATGAGCTACGAATCTACCGGCAGGTAGCGTCGGTGCAACGGCCGGATCAGGTGATTCGCGCCACCACCGGGCACCCTGGCAGGCTGTGCGCCGCCGGGAGCCCACGCGCCTCCCTCCGGTTACGGACAGCAGCCTTGGATGGGGACTCATGACAGCGGAGACCAAACCGGCGTCGCCACCCCTGACGGAGCGGCAGGAGGCCCGCCGCCGTCGCATTCTGCAGGCCGGCGCCCTGCTCGCGGGCCGGGGCGGGTTCGAGGCGGTGCAGATGCGTGAGGTGGCGGAGGCCGCCGAAGTCGCGCTGGGCACGCTGTACCGGTACTTCCCCTCCAAGATCCATCTGTTGGTCGGCATCATGCAGGACCGGCTCCAGCACCTGCACGGGACGCTGCGCAGGCACCCCCCGGCCGGGGACGACGCGGCGGAGCGGGTAGCCGGCACCCTGATGCGGGCCTTCCGCGCGATGCAGCGCAAACCGCATCTGGCGGACGCCATGGTGCGGGCGCTGACGTTCGCCGATCGCGGTGTCAGCGCCGAGGTGGACACCGTCTCGCGGATCACGACGGCGATCATCCTGGACGCGACGGGGCTGGAGCATCCGACGCCCGAGCAGCTGTCCGCCGTCCGGGTCATCGAGCACACCTGGCACGCGGCGCTGATCACCTGGCTGGCGGGGCGGGCGTCGATCGCACAGGTGCAGACGGACATCGAGACGGTGTGCCGGCTGATCGGCCCGACGACACCGCCGGCGGCCCCGTAGCGGCGGTCCGGGCGGCCACCGGCGTCCGCGCGTCCGGGCGCCGGGCGAGCACCGCCCGCGTCCCCCCGGCCCATGTGCGGCCCGCACATGCGCACCGCGTCAGGTGGGGCGTCCTGCACCATGTCGACGGCGCCGCGGTGTCCATACGGTTCGGCGACATCACAGGAATCGCGCCGAGGAGCCGGTCACCATGCGTCGCAGAGCCACAGGCACCGAACACCACCCGAGATCCCTCTCCGCGCTCGCCGTGCTGACCGCGGCCGGCCTCCTGCTCACCGGCTGCACCGCCGCCGGCCAGGCGGGCGGGACGGACTCCGCCGCCGGCAAGGGGGCGAAGGGCCAGGCCGTGAAGGTCGGCCTGGTCTACTCCCGGACCGGGCTGCTCGCGGCCTACGGGAAGCAGTACCGCGACGGGTTCATGGCGGGTCTCGACTACGCGACGAAGGGCACCGGCAAGGTCTCCGGGCACCGTATCGAGGTGACCGAGCAGGACGACGCGGGCGACCCGGGCAAGGCGGTCTCCGCCGCGAAGAACCTGATCGGCAAGGGCTACAAGGTGCTCGCCGGGACCACCGACTCCGGCGTCGCCCTGCAGATGGCACCGCTCGCCGCGCAGAACAAGGTCCTGTACGTCAGCGGGCCCGCCGCCACCGACGCCGTGACCGGGATCAACGACTACACGTTCCGATCCGGCCGGCAGTCCTACCAGGACATCCTCACCGCCGGCGCGATGCTCGGCGAGGCCAAGGGCAAGAAGGTCACCGTGCTGGCCCAGGACTCCACCTTCGGCCAGGCCAACGTCGCCGCGGTGAAGGCCGTCCTCGGTGGCGAGGGCGCGACGGTGGGCTCCGTGCTGGCCCCGCCGAGCGCCACGGACCTGACCCCGTTCGCCCGGCAGGTGAAGGCCGCAGGTCCGGATCTGGTCTTCGTGGCCTGGGCGGGTTCCACCGCCCCCGCGCTGTGGACCGCGCTGGACCAGCAGGGTGTACTGGGCGCCTCCAAGGTCGTCACCGGGCTGGCCGGCACCGCCTCGTACCCGATCTTCGGCGCCGCCGGTTCCAAGGTCTCGTTCCTGGCGCACTACTTCCCCGGCGCGGGCGGCGGCAACGCCGTGGAGAAGTCGATGCTGGACTCGGTGACCAAGGCGGGCGGCACCCCCGACCTGTTCACCCCCGACGGCTTCACCGCCGCGCAGATGATCGTGCACGCGGTGGAGGAGGGCAGCGCCACCGATCCCGCCGCCATGGTGAAGGCCCTGGAGGGCTGGAGCTTCGACGGCGCCAAGGGCAAGGAGCAGGTCCGGGCCGAGGACCACGCCCTGATCCAGCCGATGTTCGTGGCGAAGCTGACCGGGAAGGGCGCCATCGCCGAACCGGAGCTGGTGACCACCGAGCCGATGGACAAGGTGGCGCCGCCCGCGAAGCCCTCGGCGGGCTGACCGATGGCCGCACCGGGCATCACGGCGGAAAACGGCAGCGGGGCGCGGTCCACCGCCCCCGTGCTCCGGCTGACCGGCCTCGGCTGGGGCGTCGGCGGCGCGACCATCGTGGAGGACATCACCCTGGATGTGCACGAGGGCGGGTTCCTGGCCTTCATCGGCCCCAACGGGGCGGGCAAGACTTCGCTGTTCAACCTGATCAGCGGGTTGACGACGGCGACCTCCGGCAGCATCGCGCTCGACGGTACGGACATGACCGGCCGGCCCGCCCACGCGCGGGCCCGGCGCGGGATCGGCCGGACGTTCCAGACGTCCAGCCTGTGGCCGGGGATGAGCGTGGCCGACCATGTCCGGCTGGCCGCGCAGGCCGCCCGGGGCGGCTCGTACCGCGTGTGGCGGCGGGCCTCCCCGTACACCGCCGAGGTGCGCGGCGTGCTGGAGCGCACCGGGCTCGGCCACCGCGCCGGGGTGCCCGCGTCCGAGCTGTCGCACGGCGAGAAGCGGAAGCTGGAGCTGGCGGTGCTGCTGGTGGGAGAGCCGCGGCTGATGCTGCTCGACGAGCCGATGGCCGGGGTGAGCGCGGAGGAGGTCCCCGCGCTCACCGAGCTGATCCGCACCCTGCACCGGGACGAGGGCCGCACCGTCCTCATGGTCGAGCACCACATGGACGTGCTGCTGGGGCTCGCCGACCGGCTGGCCGTGATGCACCACGGCCGGCTGCTGGCGCTGGACACCCCGGCGGCCGTGACCGCCGACCCGACCGTGCAGCAGGCGTACCTCGGGGAGGGGCTGTGACGACGGAACCCCTGCTCGCCGTGCGGGACCTGCGGGTCCTCATCGGCGGACGGCACATCCTGCACGGCGTGGACCTCGATGTCGCAGCGCACGGAGTGACCGCGCTCCTCGGCCGGAACGGCGCCGGGAAGACCACGACCGTACGCGGCGTCCTCGGCCTCGTCCCGCGCACCGGCAGCATCCGGCTGGGCGGCGAGGAGACCGTGGCGCTGCCCACCCACACGCTGGTGCGGCGGGGCATCGGCTACGCCCCCGAGGACCGCGGCGTCTTCGCCGGACTGACCGTGGCGGAGAACCTGCGGCTGGCCGAGCGGCGCGCGTCGGGTGAACCCGCGTACGCCTTCGTCCATGAACTCTTCCCCGAACTGAAGCGACGCGAGCGGCAGTTGGCCGGAACGCTGTCGGGCGGACAGCAGCAGATGGTCGCCATCGGCCGCACTCTGCTCAACGGCAACCGGCTGATCATCGCCGACGAGCCCACCAAGGGGCTGGCGCCCAAGGTGGTCACCGAGGTAGCCCAGGTGCTGGAGCGGGCCGCCGAGGCGGTGCCGGTGCTGCTCGTGGAGCAGAACCTCGCCGTCGTGCGGCGCCTGGCCGCCCACTGCACCGTGCTCGCCGACGGACGGACCGCCCATCGGGGCCCGGCCGGTGAGCTGCTGGGCGACGCGGACGCGGCCCGCCGGCTGCTGGGCGTGGGGCACGGTCCGGCCACCGAAGCACCATCCGTGGAGGCGGATTCCTGATGTCCACCGTCGTACTGCTCACCATGACCGGACTCGGTCTGGGGGCGCTCTACTTCCTGATCGCGTCCGGACTTTCGCTGATCTTCGGCCTGATGGACGTGCTCAACTTCGCGCACGGCGCGCTGCTCTCCATCGGCGCGTACGGCACCTGGTGGGCGGCGTCCGGGAACCTGCCGGGCGCGGGCCCGGACGGCGCCGGCTTCGTCCTCGCGGTCCTCTTCGGTACGGCGGTGGGCGCCGTCGCCGCGGTGCTGCTGGAGCTCGCCGTCGTCCGCCCGCTGTACACCCGGCCGCGCGAGCAGGTGCTCGCCACGGTCGGGGTGGGGCTCGCCGTCCCGGCGCTGCTGTCGGGCATCTGGGGTTCCGACGCCCGGACCTTCCCCGGGCCCCGGACGCTGTCCGGCACCTTCTCCCTGCTGGGCGCGGAGGTCCCGGCCAACCGGCTGGTGCTGATCGCGGCGGCGCTCGTGGTGCTGGCGGCGCTGCGGCTCTTCCTCGGACGGACCCGGCACGGACTGGTCGTGCGGGCGGGCGTCGAGGACCGGGCGATGGTGACCGCGCTCGGCATCGACGTCCGTAAGGCGTTCACCCTCGTCTTCGCGATCGGCGGCTGCGCCGCCGCGCTCGGCGGGGCGCTCGGCGGGCTCTACTTCGGCTCGGTCGACCCCCGGCAGGGCACCTCGCTGCTGATCTTCGCGTTCGTCGTGGTGGTCACCGGGGGCATGGGCTCGGTGACCGGCGCCGCCGTGGCGTCGGTGGCGATCGGGCTGGTCCAGCAGTTCGCCAACTACTACACCGCAGCGGGCCTCGGCGACCTGGCCGTCGTCGTCCTGCTCGCCGCGCTGCTGCTCGTACGGCCGCGCGGACTGACCGGGAGGCTCGCGTGAGCACCGTGACCGGCACATCCGAGCGCACGAACGGAACACCGGTGGCGCCGTCCGGGCCACCGGTGCGCACGAACACGGCCCGGCTGCTGCGCGGATGGCCCGTCGTCGCACTGGTGGCGCTGATCGTCGCCCCGTACAGCGCGCTGCCGCTGCCGGGGCTGCTCGACGGTCCGCTCGGCAGTGCCGGCAGCCTCCAACTCCTCGCCACCTGCCTGCTGTTCGGCGCCCTGGCGACCGGTTACGACCTGCTGCTCGGCCGGACCGGGCTGCTCTCCTTCGGCCACGCGCTGTACTTCGCGGCGGGCAGCTACGCGACCAACACCGTCATGCTGGAGGCCGGACTGCCGTTCGCCGTCTCGGCGTTGCTGGGCGTCTGCTTCGGGATCGCCCTGGCGCTGGTGCTGGGATCGGTGAGTCTGCGGGTCACCGGCATCGGCTTCTCCATGGTGACGCTGGCCTTCGCCCAGGCGGGATCGATCCTGGTCTCCCGCAACCCCGGGGGCTTCACCGGCGGCGAGGAGGGCCGGGCCGCGCCCGCGGACCTGCTGCCGTCCGGGCTCGTCGGCATCGAGAACACGGCGAACCTCTACTGGGTCGCGCTCGGCTATCTGGTGCTCACCCTGGCCGTCGTCCACCGGGCGGTCCGCTCCCCGACCGGGCGGGTCTGGGAGGGCATCAAGGAGAACGAGCGCCGGGTGGAGGTGCTGGGGCTGCGGCCGTACGGGTTCAAACTGACGGCGTTCGTCCTGGCCGGTGCGCTGGCCGCACTCGGCGGACTCGTCCATCTGCTGCTCACCGGCGGCTCGACACCCCAGACGACGACCTCGGACTTCACACTGTCGCTGCTGGTGATGGTGGTGCTGGGCGGTTCGGGCACCCGCTGGGGGCCGATGATCGGCGGCATCCTGTACACGTGGGCCGATCACCGGCTCGGCGACCTCGCCGGCTCGGGTGCGGTCGCCGGACTCCCCGCGGTGCTGCGGGTGCCGCTCTCGCAGCCGCTGTTCCTACTCGGTGTGGTGTTCGTGGCCGTGGTACATCTGCTGCCGGGCGGGCTGGCACGGCTGCCGTCCCGGATGCGTTCCGCACTCCGTGCACCCAGTGGGGGCGCATCCGCCCCGGAGGAGGACCGGCGCTCATGACCCCGTACGAAGAGATACGCGTCCCGGTGGCCGGGGGCGAGCTGGCGGCGCTGCGCTGGCCTGCCCGGGATCCCGGCGCGCCCGTGGTGGTGGCCCTGCACGGCATCACGGCCAACGCGCTCTCCTGGGGAACGGTGGCCCGGCTGCTGGCCGGGCAGGTCACGCTGATCGCCCCGGACCTCCGCGGCCGGGCGGCGAGCTCCGGGCTGCCCGGCCCGTACGGCATCGCGGCGCACGCCGACGACGTCGCGGCCCTGACCGGGGCGCTCGGCCCGGACCGGGTGGTGCTGGCCGGTCATTCGATGGGCGCGTTCGTGGCGGCGTTCGCCGCCGTACGGTATCCGGACCGGTTCGGCCCGCTGCTGCTCGTCGACGGAGGGGTCGGCTTCCCGGCCCCCACCCAGCTCTCCCCGGACGAGCTCATGACGGCGGTGATCGGCCCGGCCATGGACCGGTTGTCGATGACCTTCCCCGACCGCGCCGCCTACCGGGCCTTCTGGCAGGCGCACCCCGCGTTCGCCGGCGACGCCTGGTCGCCGGAGGTCGATGCGTACATCCAGCGCGATCTGGCGGGGGCCGAGCCCGAGATGCGCTCGACCTGCCGGATCGAGGCGGTACGCACCGACGGGATCGGCCTCTTCGACGACGACGTGCTGTCGGCCGTACGGAAGCTGCCGGTGCCGGCGACGCTGCTGTGGGCGGCGCGCGGTCTGATGGACGAGGAGCAGGGGCTGTACGACGAGGGCCGGCTGGCGGCCGCCGGTCTCTCCGGCACCCCGCTGGAGCCGGTGGCGGTGCCGGACGTCAATCACTACACCGTACTCACCGGGGAGGCCGGCGCGGGCGAGATCGCGCGGCGGCTGGTGGCGGCGGCGGGCGGGGCGGCCTGAGGAGGGCCCAGGACGCCGGGAGGGCCGGGAGGGAACGCTTCAGGTACCGCCGGCACCGGACAACAGGTGCAGCCGGAGCGCAAGTTGGAGTTCGAGCGCCCGGTCGGGTTCGTTCCAGTCCCGGCCGAGCAGCACCTGTATCCGGTCCAGCCGCTGCACCACCGTGTTGACGTGGACGTGGAGTTCGTCCTTGGCGCGGATGAGGCTCCCCCCGGAGCCGAAGTAGGCACTCAGCGTGCGCACGAGCTGGGTGCCGCGCCGGGCGTCGTACCGCAGCAGCGGCCCCAACGTCGCGGTGACGAAGCCGTCGACGTCCTGCGCGTTGCCCAGCACCACACCCAGGAAGCCGAGTTCGTCGACGCAGGCGCCCTCGCCGGTCCGGCCGAGCACCCGCATGGCCCGCAGGCAGCGGGCCGCCTCGGCGTACGCGGTGGCGAGCCCGCGCGCTCCGCGGGCCGGGCCGGTGGCGGCGACCGTGACCGGCGCCTGGACGAGCTGGCCGAGCTGGGCGGCCGCCGCCCGCGCCGCCTCACCCGCGCCGGGCCCGGAGTCCGCGCCGTCACCCCCGCAGTCGATCAACAGCACGACGGCGCCCGCGTGTTCGGCGCTCACCCCGTGGATGTCCCCGCCGAACAGGTAGCGCAGGGCCGCGGCGCAGAGCTTCTCGCGGGCGCCTGCCTCGGCCACCAGCAGCAGATGCGGGCGGTCCAGGTCGATGCCGAGACGGCGGCCGCGTTCGGCGAGACCGGCCGGGTCGCGCTCCGCGTCGGTCAGCAGATCGGTGATCAGTTCGCCGCGGATCCGGTTCTCGGTCTCGGCGACCGTGCGTCGCAGCAGCAGCAGAAGGCCGGTGACGACGGCGGCGCGTTCGAAGAGCCGCCGGTCGGAGTCGTCGAGCCGCCCGCGCCGGTGCAGGACCAGACCGGCCAGGAGCTCCTGACCGGCGAGCACGGCACAGATCCACCGGCCGTCGCGGTGCACGGCGCGCGCCCCGGTCCGGGATTCCTCCGCGGTCTCGACGAGCCACCCGGCGTCCATGGAGTCGGCGGCGAGACCGGCGCCGTCGGGCCGGACCGCGGCCAGCGGGCGGCCGCCCGGGTCGTGGATGGTCAGCGGGGAGTCCAGCAGACCTGCGACGGCCGCCGCGACGTCCTTGACGTCACCGCCGCGCAGCACCAGGTCGGTCAGCCGGTCGTGCGCCTCCTCGGCCCGCTGCATGGCGGCCGAGTGGGCCCGGACAGCCGCGTTGGCCTCGGCCAGTTCGGCGTTGGCCCCGGCGAGTTCGGCCAGCGCGGACCGGGTGTCGGCCAGGGCGCGGGCGGTGTCGATGGCGATGGCGGCGTGCGCGGCGAGCGAGCAGAGCAGGGCCACCTCGTCGGGGCTGAACACACGCGGTGCGCGATCGGCCGCGAAGAGGACGCCGATGACCTTTCCGGTGCCGCCCCGGCTGGAACCGAGGAGCAGGGGCACGCCCAGGATGGCGACCAGCCCCTCGTCCAGCACCCCGGCGTTGATGTTGCGGGTGTGGCGGAAGCGGTCGTCGGTGCGGTAGTCGGGGGTCGCGTAGGGACTCGCGGTCTGCGCCACCAGACCGCCGAGTCCGTCGCCGAGCTCCAGCCGCAGCCGCTGGAAGAGGACGGACACCGAGCCGTCGGTCACCCGCATGTAGGTGTCCCCCGCCTCCTCGTCGGGGAGCGTGAGGTACGCCGTGTCCGTGCCGAGCAGCATCCTCGCCCGCCGGACGATCGCCTTCAGCACGTCGTCCAGATCGCGGGAGGCGGCCAGGTCGCCCGCGGTGTCGAAGAGCGCGGTGAGCTGGAGCTCGCGGCGCCGGTGCTGGCGCAGGGCGCCCCTGATCCGCAGGGCGGTGGCGGTGGCCGCCTCCACCTCCACGAGACCGTCCGCGGGCACACCGGCGGTCCGCGCCCGGGCGGCGACGGCGCCGAGCGCCTCGGCGGGGGCGTCCTCGGCCAGCAGGTCGAGGAGGCGTCTCAGGTGGGGCGCGGCGGAAGGGGGCGGTGCAGACATGGCGGGCCATCGTTCGTCGGGTGCGGGGGTCGTGGTCAGTTGGCGGTCCAGCCGCCGTCCATGGCGAGCGAGGTGCCGGTGATGTGCGAGGTGCCGGGTCCGCAGAGCCAGAGCACCGCATCGGCGACCTCGCCGGGCTCGATGAGGCGTTTGATCGCGCTGCGCTCCAGCATCACCTTGGCGACCACCTCCTCCTCCGTGATCCCGTGGGTACGGGCCTGCGCGGCGATCTGGTTCTCGACCAGGGGCGTGCGCACATAGCCGGGGTTGACGCAGTTGCTGGTGACTCCGTGCGGTGCTGCTTCGAGCGCGACCACCTTGCTGAGTCCCTCCAGTGCGTGCTTGGCCGACACGTACGCCGATTTGTACGGGCTGGCGCGCAGCCCGTGGACGGACGATATGTTCACGACGCGCCCCCAGCCGCGTTCGTACATGCCGGGGAGGGTGCGGCGCAAGATGCGGAACGGTGCCTCCACCATGACGCGGTGGATCAGCGCGAAGCGGTCCGGCGGGAATTCGTGCACCGGGGCGATGTGCTGCAGTCCGGCGTTGTTGACCACGATGTCCGCGTCGGCGGGAAGGGTGTCCACCGCCTCGGGGTCGGACAGATCGACCACCCGGGCCGTGCCGCCGATCCGCTCCGCCAGCCGCTGCGCCGCGTCGGCGGCCTTGTCCACGATGTACACGTGGGCGCCCGCGGCGGCGAGCGCCTGCGCACAGGCCTGCCCGATACCGCTCGCCGCCCCGGTCACCAGGGCGGTGCGCCCGGCGAGGGAGCGGTCTGCGGGCGGGGGGACGTCGAGCGCGGCGGGCCCGGGTGCGGGGCTCTGGGGAGTCTCCATGGTCGTCACCGTAAGGAGGTCGAAGCCCACGTCACACGGGGTCGGTGCACACACCGCCGTACGTCACCGTGGTGGTGGCATACATGGTGCGGCCGACCGGCGCCGCCGATGCGCCGGGTCCGGTGCCGTCGGCCGGATCGCCCCCGGCCGCCGCGGCGGTCACCGGCCGCCGGGCGCGGGCCCTGCCGCGCAAGGGCGCCGCCGCACACATGAGGACCCGAGGGGTGTCAGCCCGCCCCATGGGCCGGGGCGGTCCCAGCTCGTAGGTTCCGGCAGCAGTCCGCACGCCCGCACGTTCCGAACAGGGAGGCCCCCCGTGCGCCCATCGATCCTGCGACGCCTGCTCCGGCGCGTCGCGTCCACGGCCGTACTCGGCGTCGTCGCGGCGACGCTGAGCACCGTGGGCGCCGCCCAGCCCGCCACCGCCGCCTCCGGCCTGCAACAGGTCACCGGTTTCGGCTCGAACCCCGGCAATCTGCAGATGTACGAGTACGCCCCCGCCGGCCTGCCCGCGAACGCGCCCCTGGTGATCGCACTGCACGGCTGCACGCAGACGGCCGACGACTACTACACCAACTCGGGCTGGCCGAAATACGCCGACCTGTGGAAGTTCGCCGTGGTCTTCCCGCAGACCACGTCCGCCAACAACTCCCTCTCCTGCTTCGGCTGGTTCGATCCGGCCGAGGACGGCCGGGGCAAGGGCGAGGCCGCCTCCATCGTGCAGATGGTGGAGCACGCGAAGCAGCAGTACGGGTCCGACGGCCGCCGGGTGTACGTCACCGGGCTCTCGGCGGGCGGCGGGATGACCGCCGACCTGCTGGCCGCCTACCCGGACGTGTTCGCGGGTGGTTCCGTGGCCTCCGGCCTCCCCGCGCAGTGCGCCACCAGCCAGGCCGCCGCCTCGGGCTGCCAGACGGGCCCGCAGAAGCTGACCCCGGCCCAGTGGGGCGACAAGGTCCGCGGTTCCTATCCCGGCTACAGCGGCCCCTGGCCCCGGGTGGCCATCTGGCAGGGCGCGTCCGACTACACGGTGTACCCCGCGAACGCCACCGCGCTGCGTGACCAGTGGACCGATGTGTGGGGTATCGGCCAGACCCCGGCCGGCACCGACACGCTGCCCGGGAACACCACCCGGACCATCTACAACGACTCCTCGGGCAAGCCCGCCGTGGAGACGTACTCCGTCTCCGGCATGGGCCACGGCCTGCCCGTGTCCCCCGGCTCGGGCACCGGTCAGTGCGGTTCCACGGCCGCGTACTTCCTCAGCTCGATCTGCTCGACGTACTACACCGGCGTCTTCTGGGGACTGGACCAGGGCGCCCCCGGCGGCGGGAACCCGCTGCCGGCCCCCTCGGGTCCGACGGTCACCGGCGTCACCGGCAGCAGCGCCTCGCTCTCCTGGGGCGCGGTGACGGGAGCCTCCTCGTACGCCGTCTACCGCAACGGCACCGAGGTCGGGCGGCCCGCCTCGACGGCGTTCACGGACACGGGGCTGACCGCCGGGACCGCGTACCGCTACACGGTGGCGGCGGTCGACGCGTCGGGGGCGACCGGTACCGTCTCGGCCGCGGTGACGGCGACCACGACCGGCGGGACGGGCGGCGGCGCCTGCTTCACGGCGACCAACTACGCCCAGGTGGCGGCCGGGCGGGCGCACACGACGGGCGGCTACGTGTACGCCAACGGCTCGAACCAGAACATGGGTCTGTACAACGTGTTCGTCACCCACACCCTGAGGGAGTCGCCGGCGGGCTACTTCGTGATCGCCGACACCGGCTGCACGGCGTAGCGGGCGGGCCGGGTCCGCGGCCCGCCCGGCGACCACTCCTCGTGACAGGAAGGCGTCCGCGGGTCCCGGGTCCGGGACGGACCGGGGCAAGGGCGTGGAAGTGGTCCCGGCGGCTCCGGGACGGTGACGTACGTCGCTGTCCCGGATGCCCCTCCGCCCGGGGCGAACGGGTTACGTCCCGGTAGAGTGTGCGAGTCGTCATCATGCCCGTTCAGGGGGAAGCCGGTGCAAATCCGGCGCTGACCCGCAACCGTGAGCCGCTTCGAGCGGTAAGTCGGACTGCCCTGTCCGCGGTCGTGACCGGCTCGCGTCACCGGAGAGCCGGTGGCCGGCACCGTCGAGGCATACGGGGCCGGAGCCTGGTGCCTGAGCGTGCCTGTGCCCGGTTCCGCCACAGGAGAGGCTCAGCCCGCAATGACCGTACGCCGCAGCGCAGCAACGCTCGCCGCCACCGCCACCGTGCTCTGTGCGGCCGCTGCCCCGGCCGCGGTCGCGGCGCCGTCGCCCTCCCCCAGCCCGTCCGTCGCGCTGCCCTCCGGGCTGTACGGCACCAAGGACCCCACGTACGACGGGGTCTGGCGGCAGTCGCTGGCCTTCCTCGCCCAGCGCATCGAGGGGATCGTGCCCGCGACCGAGTCGGTGGACTGGCTGATCGCCCAGCAGTGCGGCAACGGCGCCTACGCGTCGTACCGCGCCGACGTCTCCAAGCCGTGCGACGCGAAGACCATGCTGGACACCAACGCCACCGCCGCGGCGGTCCAGGCGCTGGCGGAGGTCGGCGGGCACCGCGACATCGTCAACAACGGGGTCCGCTGGCTGAAGTCCGTCCAGAACGAGGACGGCGGCTGGGGCTACGGCGCGGGGTCGCCCAGCGACGCCAACTCCACCTCGGTCGTGATCGGCGCCCTGGCCCGGCAGGGCCAGCGGATCGGGGACATCACGAACGCGGGCGGCAGGACGCCGTACGACGCACTCCTCAAGCTGGCGATCCCCTGTGGCGGCAAGGACGGCGGCGCCTTCGCGTACCAGCCGGACAAGGCCGGGAAGCTCGCCGCCAACGCGGACGCCACCGCGGCCGCCGTGCTCGGCTCGATGGGCAAGGGCCTGGCCGTCGGGGACAACGCCACGGTCGACGGCAAGGCCCCGGCCTGTGTGAAGAGCGACGACCTCAAGCCGGAGCAGGCCGCCCGCAACGGTGCCGCCTACCTCGCGGGCGCCCTCGCCAAGACCGGCCACCTGAACCTGCCCCCGATGCCGGGCGCCGACGACACCACCCCGCAGCCCGACTTCGGCAACACCGCGGACGCGGTCGTCGCCCTGGCCTCCGCGGGCCACAAGGACAGGACTGCGGGTGCGGTCGGCTGGCTGAAGAAGAACTCCGGGAACTGGGCCGCGACGAGCGGCCCGGCCGCCTACGCCCAGCTGGTCCTGGCCGCGCACGCGACCGGCGCCGACGTCCACGACTTCGGCGGCGTCGACCTGATCCGTCAGCTGAACGCGAGCGGCCCCGCGCCCGCCGCCGTCGTCACCCCCAGTGCGTCCCCGGACGACTTCTCCGAGCAGGACGGCACCAGCGACGACGCCGGTCTCGGGGTGTGGTGGCTGGTCGGCATCGGTCTCGCCGCCGGCGCGGGCATCGGCTTCCTGATCAGCAGCCGCCGCAAGACCCCGCAGCTGTGAACCGGGCGGGGAGTGCGTCCGGCGGGCGGGCGGCAGCCGCGCTGCTGGCGCTCGCCGCCGTGCTGACCGTGCTCGGCGCGGGCACCGCCCACGCGGCCGGCTACCGCTACTGGTCGTTCTGGGAGGGCAAGGGGGCGGGCTGGGCGTACGCCACCCAGGGCCCGTCGCTGGTCCGGCCCGACGACGGCACGGTGCAGGGCTTCCGGTTCTCCGTGAGCGAGGACTCCCAGGATTCGGCGAAGCCGCGCCGCTCCCCCGGGTTCGCGACGATCTGCGCGGACACCCCCGCCAAGGACGGCAGCAAGCGGATCGCGCTCGTCATCGACCCCGGTACGGCGGCGGACGCCCCGGACGGAGAGACACCGCCCGCGCTGCGTACCGCGTGCGCGCGGGTCGCCCCCGACGCGAGCACCGCCGAGGCACTCGCCTCGGTGGCCAAACCGCTGCGCTACAGCAGCGACGCACTGCTCTGCGCGATCTCCGGCTATCCCGCCGCGGGCTGCGGCGAGCAGGTCTCCGGCAACGGGCACACCACCGCCGGCGCCGCCGCGCCCACCGCAGGCGCCGCCACCGGCGGCGGGCGCGGCGGCCCGTCCACCGGGGTGCTCGTCGGAGTCGGCGCCGTCCTGCTGCTCGGCGTCGCCGCCGTCCTGCAGGCCCGCCGCCGACGCGGATGACCGCCTCCTCCGGCGCGACCCGGCTCCGTCGTTCCCTGCGCGCGCCCGAGGCGACCCGCAGCAACGCCCTGCCCGCCGGAGCCTGGTGGCTGTGGGCCCTCGGGCTGGCCACCGCCGCGTCCCGGACCGGCAATCCCCTGCTGCTCGGGCTGCTGGTGGGCGTGGCCGGTTACGTGGTCGCGGCGCGCCGGACGGATGCGCCTTGGGCCCGTTCGTACGGGGCGTTCCTCCGGATCGGGTTGTTCGTCGTCGCCGTCCGGCTGCTGTTCTCCGTCTTCCTCGGCTCCCCGATCCCCGGTACGCACACGGTGTTCACGCTGCCCGCGGTCCCACTGCCCGACTGGGCGCAGGGCGTCAGGATCGGCGGCCGGGTCACCGCCGAGCAGGTGGTCTTC
This sequence comes from Streptomyces sp. NPDC058231, assembly GCF_042882275.1. Taxonomy (NCBI): domain Bacteria; kingdom Bacillati; phylum Actinomycetota; class Actinomycetes; order Kitasatosporales; family Streptomycetaceae; genus Streptomyces; species Streptomyces sp. NPDC058231. The sequence goes on from NZ_JBHVWN010000013.1 coordinate 109,158, forward strand.
GCGCTGTACGACGGGGCAAGGCTGGCCACGCTGCTGATCTGTGTCGGCGCCGCGAACTCCCTCGCCAACCCGGCCCGGTTGCTGAAGTCACTGCCCGGCGCGCTGTACGAGGCCGGGGTCGCCGTCGTCGTCGCGATGACGTTCGCGCCGAACATGGTCGCCGATGTGGTGCGACTGCGCACCGCCCGCCGGCTGCGGGGCCGTAGGACCGGCGGGATCGGAGCCGTACTGCAGATCGGGCTGCCGGTGCTGGAGGGCGCGCTGGAGCGGTCGGTTGCGGTGGCGGCGTCGATGGACGCGCGCGGATACGGGCGTACGGCGCAGGTCCCGGCCGCCGTGCGGCACACCACGAACGTCCTCACTCTCGGCGGGCTGCTGGGTGTGTGCGCCGGAACCTACGCCCTGCTGGCCTCGCAGGGCGCGGTGTACGGTCTGCCGCTGCTGCTCGCCGGGCTGGTGGCCGCGATGGCCGGGCTGCGGCTCGGCGGCGCCCGCTCGGTGCGTACCCGGTACCGGCCGGACCGGTGGGGTGTGCGGGCCTGGCTGGTGGCCGGGTCGGGTGCGGCGGTCGCCGCGGTGATGATCCGGGCGGGCGTCGTCGATCCGGAGGCGTTGCACCCCGGGGTCGTACCACTGGCCGCGCCGGTATTCCCGCTGTGGCCCGCGGCGGGGGTGCTGATCGGGCTGCTGCCCGCGGTGGTGGCGCCCGTCCCGCCGTCGGTGGACGCGACGCCCGCGGTCAACTCCGAGGAGGGCAAGTGATCCGGTTCGAGCAGGTCTCGGTGCGGTACGAGGGCGCGGCGCACCCCACCCTGTCGGGGGTCGATCTCACCGTCCCCGAAGGCGAGTTGGTGCTGCTCGTCGGCCCGTCAGGGGTCGGCAAGTCGACGCTGCTGGGGGCCGTCTCCGGTCTCGTGCCGCACTTCACGGGCGGCACCCTGCGCGGCAGGGTGACGGTCGACGGCCGCGACACCCGCACCCACAAACCACGCGAACTCGCCGACCTGGTCGGCACGGTGGGCCAGGACCCGCTCTCCCATTTCGTCACCGACACCGTCGAGGACGAGCTGGCGTACGGCATGGAGTCGCTGGGACTCGCCCCCGGCGTGATGCGGCGACGGGTCGAGGAGACGCTCGACCTGCTGGGTCTCGCCGGTCTGCGCGACCGCCCGATCGCCACGCTCTCCGGCGGTCAGCAGCAACGGGTCGCGATCGGCTCGGTGCTCACCCCGCACCCCAGGGTGCTGGTCCTCGACGAGCCGACGTCCGCGCTGGACCCGGCGGCGGCCGAAGAGGTCCTCGCGGTGCTCCAGCGCCTGGTGCACGACCTGGGCACGACGGTCCTGATGGCGGAGCACCGGCTGGAACGGGTGGTCCAGTACGCGGACCAGGTGCTGCTGCTGCCCTCGCCGGGCGCCGCACCGGTGATGGGTGCACCCGCGGACGTCATGGCCGTCTCGCCGGTCCGCCCGCCGGTGGTGGCACTGGGCCGGCTGGCGGGCTGGGAGCCGCTGGCGCTCTCGGTGCGCGACGCCCGGCGCCGGGCCGCCGGGCTGCGGGAACGGCTGGCGTCGGTTCCGCCGCCGTCACCGGTCCCACCGGCCGATGCCGCCGCCCCGGCGCCGCTGCCCCCGGCCGCCCCCGTACGGCGTGGACTGTTCGGACGCCGGCGCGGGCCCGCTCCGCAGCCGGACCCGGAATCGGCGGGCGGAACGACCGCCCGGGTGGAGGGCCTTGGGGTGCGGCGCGGTCGCGTCGAGGCGCTGCGCCGGGTGACGCTCTCCGTCGCGCCCGGCGAGACCGTGGCCCTGATGGGCCGCAACGGCGCGGGCAAGTCCACGCTGCTCGCCGCCCTCGTCGGCACGGTCGAGCCCACGGCGGGCACCGTCCTGGTCGGCGGCCGGTCCCCGCACCGTACACAGCCCCGCGACATGGTGCGCCGGGTCGGGCTGGTACCGCAGGAACCGCGCGATCTGCTGTACGCGGACACGGTCGCCGCGGAGTGCGCGGCGGCCGACGCCGACGCGGGCGCCGCGGCGGGCAGCTGCCGGGCCCTGGTCTGCGAGCTGCTGCCCGGCGTGTCCGACCGCACCCACCCCCGCGATCTCTCCGAGGGGCAGCGCCTCGCCCTGGCGCTGGCGGTCGTACTGACCGCGCGGCCCCCGCTGCTGCTGCTCGACGAGCCGACCCGGGGTCTGGACTACGCGGCGAAGGCCCGCCTGGTCCGGGTGCTGAGCGGTCTGGCGGCCGAGGGCCATGCGATCGTCCTGGCCACGCACGACGTGGAGCTGGCCGCCGAGCTGGCCCACCGGGTGGTCGTTCTCGCCGACGGTGAGATCGTCGCGGACGGGCCGACCCGGCAGGTCGTGGTCTCATCCCCGGCGTTCGCACCCCAGACCGCGAAGATCCTGGCCCCTCAGGAGTGGCTGACCGTGGCACAGGTGCGCACGGCGCTGGAGGCGAAGGCATGAGGACACGGATACGGGCCGCCCGGGCGGCCGGGGGACGGGGCGTGCGCGACCGGCAGGCGCGGGCGGTGCGTCTCGGGCCACGCGCGATCGCCGCGCTGCTCCTGATCAGCGCGATCGGCGTGATCGCCATCGGCTGGCCGCTGCTGGCCGGCGCGGACTCCGGTCTCGCCCATTCCCAGGACGCCCCGTGGCTCTTCGCGGCGCTGCTTCCGCTCCTTGTCGGGGTGGTCGTCGCGACGATCGCGGACTCCGGCCTGGACGCGAAGGCGGTGGCGATGCTGGGCGTGCTCGCCGCGGTGGGTGCCGCGCTGCGCCCGCTCGGAGCGGGCACGGCCGGCCTGGAGCCGATGTTCTTCCTGATGGTGCTGAGCGGCCGGGTGCTCGGCCCCGGCTTCGGGTTCGTACTCGGCTCGGTCACCATGTTCGCGTCCGCCCTGCTCACCGGCGGGGTGGGGCCGTGGATGCCGTTCCAGATGCTGTCGATGGGGTGGTTCACGATGGGCGCCGGGCTGTTGCCCGGGCCGGATCGGCTGCGCGGACGCGCCGAGCTGCTGATGCTCGCGGCGTACGGGGGTGTGGCGGCGTTCGCCTACGGCACGGTCATGAATCTGTACGGCTGGACGATCGTGCCGGGCCTGGGCTCGGGGATCTCCTTCCACGCCGGTGACCCGCTGCCCGAGAACCTGGTCCGTTTCCTCGCGTACTGCCTGGCCACTTCGCTGGGCTGGGATCTGGGCCGAGCCGTCCTGACGACGGCTCTGACGCTCACCGTGGGGGCGACCCTGCTGAAGGCGCTGCGCCGGGCAACCAGGCGTGCGGCCTTCGAGGCCCAGGTCACATTCGAGGCCCCGGAGGCGTGAAGGACCCCACAGTGCCTTGGTCCTCCACTATCGGGGATAGTAGCCGTTCCGCACCTGTCGGCAGCCATCCCTCCACTTCTGACCTGCAATAACGCCATATACACCGTTCGGGACCTTGTGCCCTCGGTGCGAGACGGGACCGTACCGGGGGTCATTGCACCGGCCGGACGCCGCGGCTAACACTGGTCACGTCGCCGAGCACCGCAGGGTCCACCGGAACGGATCGCGGTCAACGAGCACCGGCCCCCGCGTCATTGGGCCCGGTCCGCGACTCCCTCGTCCCCGACGTTAGGTCTGCCTGTGTCGTTCGTCCGCAACATCCTTGCCCAGCCCCGCACCGCCCGCCGCAAGGCCACCGTCGCAGGAGCCGCCACGCTCCTCGGCGCCACCGGCCTGGCCCTCGGTGTCACCCCGGCCATGGCCGCTCCGGCCACCGCGCCGACGTCCGTGGCGACCGGCGTACAGGGCACGGCGCGAGCGATGGCCGGCAGCGAGGCGCAGTTCCAGTGCTTCAGCAACATCGTGTCGCACGAGAGCGGTTGGAACCCGCACGCCACCAACGCCTCCTCGGGCGCCTACGGTCTGGTCCAGGCACTGCCCGGCTCGAAGATGGCCTCGGCCGGCGCCGACTGGAAGACCAACCCCAAGACCCAGATCAAGTGGGGCCTGGACTACATGAACTCCCGTTACGGCAGCCCGTGCGCCGCCTGGTCGTTCTGGCAGACCCACCACTGGTACTGAGCCGCCCACCAGAGGCTGCTGTGAGGACCCCGACCGGAATCCGGTCGGGGTCCTCCTCTTGTCCGGAGCCCCGCCTGGCCCCGGACCGGCGGTCCGGCGCACCCCGGCCACCGGGGGCGCCGGCCGTCGCACGCACGAACGGGGCGAACTCCTCCTCCCCGCCCACCGGTTCACGCGCCGCCGCGGTGGCCTCGGTCAGCTGCCCGCACCCCGGCGCGGGCAGCGCGCGGCCGTACGAGGATCATGGCGTCCATGCACGCCCTGCTCTCCGCCTTCGCCCCGATCTGGATGCTCACCGCCATCGGATACGTGGTCGGCCGCAGCGGTCTCCTCGGGGAGCAGGCGGAAGCCGTGCTCGGCCGGTTCGTCTTCCATGTGGCCATGCCCGCGGCCCTTTTCACGATGGTCTCCGGCGCGGAGCTGAGCACGTTCGCCAACTCCTCGATGGTGGCGTTCGGGGCGGGCACCGCGCTCGTCTGCGGTCTCGGTTTCGCCCTCGCCCGTCGCTTCTTCGACCGCAAGACCGCCGACCAGGCAATCAGCAGCATGGCGTCCGGCTACGTCAACTCCGCCAACCTCGGCATCCCGGTGGCGGTCCAGGTGCTCGGGGACGCGTCGTTCGCGGCCCAGATCATCCTGTTCCAGGTGCTGCTGGTCTCCCCCGTGATCCTGACGCTGCTGGACACGGGTACCGGCACGGGCTCCGGGAAGGGCGTCATGTTCCGGCGGATGGTGACCATGCCCGTCCGCAACCCGATCATCATGGCCTCGATGCTCGGCGTCGCCGTCTCCGCGCTCGGTGTGCGGCTGCCGCACGCCGTGGAGTACTCCTGCGACGTGCTCGGCGCGGCCGCGGTGCCGACCGCTCTGATCACTCTCGGACTGTCTTTGCACAGCCGCCCGGATCCGGACGCGACGTCGGTCGCCGCAGGACGGGCGGAGGTCGGCCTGACGGTGTTCCTGAAGACGCTGGTCCAGCCCCTGGTCGCGCTTCTGGTCGGCGGCCCGCTGCTGCACCTGCCGGACCATCAGCTGCTGGCGGTCGTCCTCTGCTCCGCGCTGCCGACGGCCCAGAACGCCTTCATCTATGCCCGTCAGTACAGCCTGGACACGAGCCTGGCCCGTAACTCCGTGGTGGCCTCCACGGTCGTGTCCATGGCCACGCTGTCGTTGACGGCCTGGGCGCTCGGGCCGTCCGGCCCCTGAGCCGTTCGAGTGGCGGGACCGCACGGACGGGCAGATGCTGAGGGAGCGGCGATCCATGCCGAAGGGGTGCCGGGACGATGCGATTCGTCCCGGCACCCCTTCGGCCCCGGAGTGTTCCCGGTCGCCGTGCGCGGCGCGGACGCCGGTCAGCGCGCGCCGGCCACTGCCTCGCCGCTCGCCTTCGGCACCGGTTCCGTGAGCGACGCCGGTTCCGTGACCGACGCGCCCTCCTGCGGACCGGCCACCGGCCGCAGCCGCCGCGGGCCCGCCAGGGCGTGCGTCAGCAGGAGGCCGGTCCCGACGACGAGTGCCCCGCCCACCGCGTCGAGCACCCAGTGGTTGGCCGTGGCGACGATCGCGGAGACCGTGAACAGCGGGTGCAGCAGCCCCAGCGCCTTCATCCACGTCCTCGGGGCCAGCATCACGATCATCACGCCGCACCAGAGCGACCAGCCGAAGTGCAGCGAGGGCATCGCCGCGTACTGGTTGGTCATCGAGGTCAGCGACCCGTAGTCCGGCTTCGCGAAGTCCTGGGCACCGTGGACGGTGTCGATGAAGCCCAGGCCCGGCATCAGCCGCGGCGGGGCGAGCGGGTAGAGCCAGAAGCCGAGCAGGGCGACCAGGGTGGCGAAGCCGAGGGTGGAGCGGGCCCAACGGTAGTCGGCCGGGCGGCGCACGTACAGCACACCGAGGATCGTCAGCGGCACGATGAAGTGGAACGTCGAGTAGTAGTAGTCGAAGAAGCCCTTGAGCCAGCCGATGTCGGCGACCGTGTGGTTGACCCGGCGCTCGATGCCGATGTGCAGCCACTGTTCGAGCGAGTGGATCTGGCGGCCGTGCTCCTCGGCGGTGGCGCGGCCGGCCGTGGCCGCGAGCCTGACCTTCGCGTACGCGGAGTAGACGACCCTGATCAGCAGGAGTTCGAGCAGCAGGTTCGGACGGCCGAGCACGCGCCGCCAGAACGGCAGCAGCGGCACACGGCTCCAGCGGGCCGGGACCGGGGAGGCGTACTCCGTGGGGACCGGACGCTGCCAGTACGGCGAGGTGCGCGGCAGGAACGGTGCGGCGCACGCCGCGCCGATCGCCGCGAGGAGCAGCACGTTGTCCCGCACCGGGAAGGCGACCGGGGTGTTCGGCAGAAGCACTTTCCCGGGCAGCGTGATCACGAGCACCACGACGGCCGGCCACACCAGCCGGTCGCAGGCCCGCCGGCCCGCCCGGCCGACCACGGCGAGGAGCACCCAGAGCAGCTGGTGCTGCCAGGCGGTCGGCGACACCGCGACGGCGACGCAGCCGGTCACGGCGACGGCGAGCAGCAGCTGGCCGTTCTGCGCGTAGCGCACGGCGCGGCGCAGCCCCAGGTAGCAGACGGTGGCGGCGAGCAGCAGAAAGAGTGCGATCTCCAGCGGGCCGGTCAGCCCGAAGCGGAGCAGCGCACCGTGCAGGGACTGGTTGGCGAGGCTGTCCGCGCCGTCACCGAGCCCGGCGCCCGCGACATGATGCACCCAGTACGTCCACGAGTCGCGCGGCATCGCGGCCCAGGCCAGGGCCGTGCAGGCGGCGAACGCGGCGCCGCCCGTCACAGCGGCCCGGCGGCGGCCGGTCAGCCGCAGCAGGACGGCGAAGAGCAGCACGGTCGGCTGGAGAGCGGCGGCGATCCCGATCAGCACGCCGGATGCCCGTTCACCGCGGGTGACGAAGCAGGCGAGCAGTACCAGGAGGACCGGCAGAATGCTGGTCTGCCCGAGGTGGAGGGCGTTGCGGACCGGCAGGGACAGCATCAGCAGGCTGATCGCGACGGGTGCGGCGAGCAGGGCGGTGCGACGGGAGACCGGGCCCGGCAGGGAGCGGGCCGCGACGATGCCGAGGGCGGCGACCAGCAGCAGGGAGCCGAAGGTCCAGGCGACACCGAGGCTCTGTTCGGCCGATCGGGTCAGTGGTTTCAGCACCAGCCCGGCGAAGGGGGTGCCGGTGAACCGGTCGCTGTCGTACAGCGATCCCGTCACATGAAGCACACCGTTCGCACCGATCCAGGTCTCCAGGTCGGTGAGCCGTTCACCGGGTGGCTGTCGCAGCACCACCGCCATCTGCCGCCCCGCCAGCAGGGCGACGACCAGCCAGAGCGCCGCCCGGGCAGCCCCGGTCCTCGCCCCCGTCGCCATGTCTCCGCGCACACTGTGCTCCGCGTCCGCCACGCTGCGCCGACCCTCCCACTGCTCATCCGCCGCCCCTCGACCCGGGACGTGTTGTGAAACCCTCGCATTGCGTTACGAGATAGACCCAATCAACCTTCTCTTCGCCCGGCTGTCACCCTGCCCCCTCCGAGAGCGCCCGGAGCTCCGGCCGGGACGGGGATCTCGCGACCGGAACCGGATCCCTCGGCGAGACGTCTGTCTCCCCGACCGGCGGACGGGCAGTCACCATCGCCACGGGGGAGGAAGACAGGTCATGCGGTGCGCGTGGAGAAGGACAGGTCCTCGGGACAAGGGTGGTTCGTGGGGTGTCCGCGCCCTGACGCTGCTGCTGATCCTCGTCCCGCTGCAGCTGGGATCGCTGATCGGTCCGGCGTACGCCTGCGGCTGCGGGGCGATGGTCCCCGGCAGGGACACCCACCTCGCGGTGGACCGGGAGACGTCCGTGGTCGGCTGGGACGGCCGTACCGAGCAGATCGTCATGCGGCTGACGGTGCGCGGGGACGCCCCCGAGGCGGCCTGGATCATGCCCGTACCGCATCGCGCCTCGGTCGGGCTCGGTGATCAGGCGCTCTTCTCGGAGCTTGACGCCCTCACCGGGCCGGTCCGGTCCACCCGGCACTACTTCTGGCCACGCTCCGGGGACTGGCCGTTCTCGGACCGGGGGGACGGCGTGGGCGCCCCGCCGCCCGCGGCCGGTGCGCCGAAGGTGGGGGTCGTCGGCCGCGAGCGGCTCGGCCCGTTCGACGTGGCGCGGCTGACGGCGACCGACCCCGGGGCACTGCAGAGCTGGCTGCGGCGCAACGGCTTCGAGCTGCCCGACCGGCTGGCGACCGCGCTGCAGCCGTACGTCGACCGGAAGTGGGAGTACGTGGCGGTCCGCCTCGCACCCCGGGACAAGGACGCGCGGCTGCTGGGCGAACTCGAACCGCTGCGGCTGAGCTTCGCCAACGACCGGCTGGTCTACCCGATGCGGCTGTCGAAGCTCGCCTCCACACCGCAGTCGCTCGGCCTGTACGTGCTGGCCGCCCACCGGATGGAACCGGCCGGCGCGATCGGCGGGGAGCCGCCACGCGTGACGTACGCCGGAAGGCTCGGCGCGGCCGCTTCGCCGACCACCGCGGCAGGTCCGGCGTCGACGGAGGCGATCCGGAAGCTGGCGGGCGGCAAGCGGGTCTTCGTCACCGCGATCGAGCAGTCGTTCCCGCGCCCGGAACTGATCGACGGCGACCACGAACTGCGGGCGACCGCCGCGGACACCCCGTACCGGACCGTGCTGTACGAGAACGAGCTGCTGACCGTCGGCGGGGTCCCGGCCTGGATCCTGGCTCTTACGGGCGGCGCCCTGGTGGTGGTGGCCGTGGCGGCGCTGACGGCCGTCCGGGTGCGGCGGCGCCCGGTGCCGCCCCCGCCGCCGGTGACGGTCCCGCCACCGCTCTGAGTGACGTCCGGCTCGCGCGTCACGGCGTACGGGCCGGCTCCGGCGGCCAGGTAGACCGAACAACTGAACGCAGGGTGAAACGCGGTACGGCGATCCGCACCGCGCCTCCCCGGGACCCCCGTCCGCCCGAAAACCGCTGGGCCTATGGTCATGCGCAAGTCACAATGACGCCATGACCTGGACCGTGACCCCGGAACGCTTCGACTCCCCCGATGCGGAGACGCTGCGTCGCGACTATTACGACGAGGTCGCCAGCCGTTACTGGGCGCGACCCGCGACCGCCGAGGAGATCGACGAGGGGCTCGACGGCGACGGGGCCGACCGGCTCACCGCACCGACCGGCGCGTTCGTCGTCGGCAGATTCGGGGGGAAGCCGGCGGCCTGTGCGGGTCTGCTGCTGGTGGACGCCGACACCGCGGAACTCACCCGGGTGTTCGTGCGCCCGGAGTTCCGCGGCACGGGCGGCGGCGGACTGCTGCTGGCGGCCGTCGAGAACGCGGCACGGACGTTCGGCGTACGGCGGATCCGGCTCGACACGCGCAACGACCTGGTGGAGGCGCGGGGGCTGTACGCCAAGCACGGCTACCAGGAGGTGCCGGCGTTCCACCACCGGCAGTACGCGGAGCACTGGTTCGCCAAGGAGCTGTAGCCGCGGGCGACGGCCCGGACGTCAGGATCCGGCCGCGTGGTCCCGCTTCGGCTCCGGGCTGCGCGGCTGCTCCTTGCGCGATCCGCTCATCTCCGCGGTCAGTTCCGATACGAGCCCCACCAGATCGGTCGGCCGCTCCGGCCCCCACCAGTCGCCCAGCAGCTCGGACAGTGATTCCTCCCGGGCCTCCGCGAGCTTCACGACGACCTCCGAACCGGTGTCGGTGAGCACCATCTGCACGCCGATGCGCCGGGCCAGGCCGCGCTCCTCCAGCTGTCTCGCCGCCTCGGTGATCACACGCAGCGGTACGGGCACGGTGTCGGCGAGCAGGCCGGGTTCGACGGTGCCGTGCCGTTTGATGCGCAGCAGCATCCAACTCGCGGCGGGCAGCAGGTCGTACCCCGCGCGCCGGGTGATGTTCACGTAGACGTCGCGGCGCCCCTCGCGGGTCCCGAGCACCGAGAGCGCCCGCGCGCATTCGTCGTACGAGGAACGCTCGACCGGGTTCGACGCCAGGGTCTCGGTGCTGTCGGGGGCGGTCACCGAACCGCGCAGCTTGTCCTCCTTGAGGAACCACGCGAAGACGAAGGCGACCAGGACCACGGGCGCCGCGTACAGGAAGACATCGGTGATCGAGGTCGAGAACGCGTGGAGCACCGAGGACCGCAGCGCGGGGGGCAGTTGGCCGATGGTGCGCGGGTCGGCGGCCAGCCGTCCGGCGTCGACCCCGGGTGGCAGGGGGAAGCCGGAGAGGGCGGCGCCGAGCTTGTCGGTGAGCCGGCTGGTGAAGATCGTGCCGAAGATGGCGACACCGAACGAGGCGCCGATGGACCGGAAGAACGTCGCCCCGGAGGTGGCGACGCCGAGGTCCTGGTACGTGACGGCGTTCTGCACGACCAGCACGAGGACCTGCATCACCAGACCGAGCCCGGCACCGAAGACGAAGAAGTAGGCGCTCATCTCCCAGGTGCTGCTGTACTCCGTGAGCCGGTGCAGGAAGAGCAGGCCGATCGCGGTGACACCGGTGCCGAGGATCGGGAAGACCTTCCAGCGGCCGGTGCGGCTGACGATCTGGCCGGACACGGTCGATGTGAGGAGCAGGCCGACGACCATCGGCAGCATGTGCACCCCGGACATGGTCGGCGTGATGTGGTGGACGACCTGCAGGAACGTCGGCAGGTAGACCATCGCGCCGAACATCGCGAAGCCGATGACGAAGCTGATGACGGCGACGAGGCTGAACGTTCGGATCCGGAACAGTTTCAGCGGCAGTACGGGCTCGGCCGCGCGCCGCTCCACGTACACGAAGGCGATCAGCAGCAGCGCGCTGAGAACGGCTAGGCCGATGATCTGTGCCGAGCCCCAGGCCCAGGTGGTGCCACCCAGCGAGGCGACGAGGACGAGGCAGGTGGCGACGGACGCGATGAGGAAGGTGCCCAGGTAGTCGATGGTGTGCCTGGTCCGGCGGACCGGGATGTGCAGCACGGCGGCGATGACCAGCAACGCCACGACGCCGATCGGCAGGTTGATGTAGAAGACCCAGCGCCAGCTGAGGTGCTCGGTGAAGAGGCCCCCGAGCAGCGGCCCCAGGACGCTGGTCATGCCGAAGACCGCACCGAACAGGCCCTGGTACTTGCCGCGTTCGCGCGGCGCGACGAGGTCGCCGACGATCGCCATCGAGAGCACGATCAGCCCGCCGCCACCGAGACCCTGCAGGGCACGGAAGGCGATCAGTTCCGGCATGTTCTGGGCGACGCCGCAGAGCGCGGAGCCGATCAGGAAGATGACGATGGCGATCTGGAAGAGCTTCTTGCGCCCGTACTGGTCGCCGAGTTTGCCCCAGAGCGGGGTCGCGGCGGTCGACGCGAGCAGATAGGCCGTGACCACCCAGGACAGATGCTCCAGGCCTCCGAGATCGCTGACGATCGTCGGCAGTGCGGTGGAGACGATGGTCTGGTCGAGAGCGGCGAGCAGCATGCCGAGGAGCAGGGCGCCGATGGCGACGAGGACCGTCCGCGTGGAGCGGCCTTCGCCGGGGGCCAGGGCCGGGGGACTCAGCTGTTGGGCCATGAACATCTCCTCGGATCCGCTACATCCCCATCCTGGACGTTTCAGACCGTTATGGCCTGTTGGGGCGTCACCCTGGCGGGCTGCATAATCGCAGGCAGTTCAAGGGGAGGGGACCCACAATGACCGGCAATGTCTGCCCGGAATGCGGTACGGACGAAAGAGCGGCCGAGGGGCCGGACGGAAGACCCGGCACCGAGCCCGGCTGCGGGTGCGCGGAGCGAGCGGCACGCCGCGCCGCGTCACGGGCGGAGACCGCGGCCGCCGAGGACTTCGATCCGCTGCGGATCCGGCCGTACGTGACCTTCGGGGACGACGGGACGGTGTCCGGCACCATGCCGGAGGAAGCGGCCATGACGATGCCGCTCCTCCTCGACCGGGCGGCGACGACGGATCCACCGCCCGCGCCGCCGGAGGCTCCGGAAGGCCCGGAAGGCCCGGAAGGCCCGGAAGGCCCGGAGCCTGCGGCGCTACGGGGGAGCGGTGGGACGGAGCGGCCCGGCACGGACACCGTCGCCACGGTGGATCCGCCGGACCCGGTGCAGCCCCGCCGCCGACGCCCGTTCTCGGCGCTCGCGATCGGCGCGGCCGTGGTCGCCGTGGTGGGCACCGCGGCGTTCGCCGGCGGCCTCTTCGACGGGGACGGGCCAGGCCGGCCCGAGTCCGACCGGGCCCTCCCGAGCACGGCGGCGTCGGCCGCACCGGACGCGTCACTCCGACCGGACACAGCGGGATCCGCCTCCGCATCATCGCCCACCCCCTCACCGGCCTCCGCGTCGCCGTTCGCCTCCGCATCGGCCTCCGTCTCCGTCTCCGCCTCCGAGCCGACGAGCGCGGAACCCTCCGCCTCGGCGTCCGCACCCACCTCCCGCCCGGCGACCCCGTCGGCCACGGATCCCGCCGCACAGCCGACCCGATCCCCGTCGCTCGGGGACGCGCACGGCAGCTCGCTGCAACGCGGCGATCACGGCCCCGCGGTGGCCGAGCTGCAACGGCGGCTCCAGGAGGTCTGGCTCTACCTGGGGCCCGACGACGGCGACTACACGGACCGGGTCGAGCGCGCCGTGCGCGGCTACCAGTCGGCGAAGCACGTCAAGGGGGACCAGCCGGGCGTCTACGGCCCGAACACCCGGCGCGCCCTGGAAGCGGAGACAACGGGCCGCGGCCGCTTCTGAGGGGGCCGGCGGACACTCTTCCGCACCCCTGCCCGAACGAGGATTCGCTTTCCCGGGCAGGTTTTTGTATCGTGAGGGAACAAAGTAGCCCTCGCCCGCACTCCCTGACCGGCGGGCGGGGCTACTTGTTCTCTTTCCCCCGCTCTGGAGACCCGCCGATGCCGGCCACCGTCCTCAACGCAAGCGCCCTCCTCCTCGACATGGACGGGACCCTCGTCAACTCCGACGCCGTGGTCGAGCGCTGCTGGCGGCGATGGGCACTGCGGCAGGGGCTGGACCCCGATGCCGCGCTCAAGGTGGTCCACGGGCGGCAGGGATACGCCACCATGGCGGTACTCCTGCCCGACCGCCCGATGGAGCAGAACTACGCGGAGAACCGGGTCCTGCTGGCCGAGGAGACCGCCGACACCGACGGCGTGGTCCCGATCGTCGGCGCCCCCGCGTTCATGGACGCGATCGCCGCGCTCCCGCACGCCCTGGTGACCTCGGCCGACGAGGCGCTCGCCCGGGCCCGGATGACGGCGTCGAACCTGCGGATGCCCGAGGTGCGCGTCACCGCGGAGTGTGTCGGAGCCAGCAAGCCCGATCCCGAGGGCTTCCTCAAGGGAGCGGCCGAACTGGGATTCGCCCCCGAGGACTGCGTGGTCTTCGAGGACTCGGAGGCGGGCATCGCGGCCGGCCGGGCGGCCGGGATGCGCGTCGTGGGCGTCGGCCCGCGCGCCGCGGCGCTGGGACCGGACGCGCATGTCGAGGACCTGACGCAGGTCCGGGTGGAGGCGTCGGCCGACGGCTCGATCCGTCTGCACATCAGCGCCCGCTGAGCCCCGGCCGCCGGGAGTCAGTCCCGGCGCAGTCGCCCGCGCGCCACCAGTTCGAGCACCGTCGCGACGGCCACCGCCTGCACGGCCATCAGCGCCACCAGGACGAACAACTGCACGGCCCCCGCCTGAACCGGTGAGGCGCCGCCCAGCAGCATGCCCACGAACGCGCCGGGCAGCGTGACGAGCCCCACCGTCCGCGTCTGGTCCAGCCCTGGCAGCAGCGCGTCCGACGCGGCGGGCCGGGCGATCTCCATCCGGGCGTCGCGGTCGAGCAGCCCGAGCGCCATCCCCGCCTCCACCTCCCCACGCCGCGTGGTCAGTTCGTCCAGCGCGCGCCGTCCGCCGAGCACGGTGGCGGTGAGCGCTCCTCCGATGAGGATGCCCGTCACCGGGATCAGCGCGATGCCCCGGACCGGCACCAGTCCGGTGAGCAGCAGGACGGCGACGACGGGCACCACTCCCGCCGCGATCGGCAGGGCCGCCCACCACCAGGTGCGGTTCCTGGTGATCCGGCGCCCCGCGGTCCATGCCGCGACGGCGTACATGAGCGCCACGAAGCCGAGCAGTGCCGGCAGCGAGCGGACCACCCAGCCGATGAGCGCGGAGACCGCGGCGAGTTGGACCGCGGCGCGCAGCCCGGCCAGGGCGATCTCGCGCGAGCGGCCGAGCGAGGCGCACGCGGCGACGGTGGCGGCCGCCGCGAGCAGCACGGCAAGGACGACGCCGAGCGTGACGTTGACCGGAAGCAGCACGCGGCAACCATAAGCCCGGCGGGCAATTGGAGGGTGGGAGGAGGAGCGGGGTCCGGTGCGTGCAGCCGCAAGGCGGAGGACCGGGTCATGGCGGAGCCATGGTGAGTGACGACAACGCCGCGGGTGTGCGTGCCGGACCCCGTGACGCCGCCCCCCAATTGCCGGCCGGGCCCCGCACCGGTCGCGAATCGTGTGCACACCCACATCGGCGGCCCGTCGTCGCGCCGGCTCGCACCGTCGCACCCGCCGGAACACCCGGCCCGGCCTCCCCGATCCACGATCCTCCGGAGCGGTGACCCCGTATCCGCGCATACGCCGCGTCCGCTCCACAATCCCCCAACATGCGTACAAGCCAGCGCACTTGGCCACGTAGACCCCCCGCACCCCAGCCCTGCACGTCACACCCCTTGATGTGACGTGCCCATGTCGCCACCCTGTTACCTGGCGCCCACCCCGCAGAAACCTGGCGCCGTCACGATGGCCGGGCTCCACAAGCCGCCCGCCCAAGCCCCCCCACGTCAAGGGAGTTCGCATGTCAGGGTTCTACGCGCGTCGCATAGGTGTCCTCGTCGCATCCGCCGCGCTCGCGGCAACCACGGGGCTGCTCACCGCTCCCAGCGCCCAGGCGGCGATGCCCACGCCGATCGCCGCCTCCACCGCCCGCACCTACCTGGGCCAGCTGACCGTCGCGGCGGAAGGCTCGTCGACCGGCTACAGCCGGGACAAGTTCCCGCACTGGATCACCCAGTCGGGCGCCTGCGACACCCGCGAGGTCGTCCTCAAGCGCGACGGCACGGGCGTGTCTCAGGACTCCAGCTGCGCGGCCGTCAGCGGCAGTTGGTACTCCGAGTACGACGGCGCCACCTGGACCGCCGCCTCCGACCTGGACATCGACCACATGGTGCCGCTCGCCGAGGCCTGGCGCTCCGGCGCCAGCAGCTGGACGACCGCACAACGCCAGGCCTACGCCAACGACCTGACACGCCCGCAGCTCATCGCGGTCACGGACAATGTCAACCAGTCCAAGGGCGACAAGGACCCGTCGGAGTGGCTGCCGTCGCGCACCGCGTACCGCTGCACCTACGCGCGCGCCTGGGTACATGTGAAGCACTACTACAACCTGACCGTCGACTCGGCGGAGAAGAGCGCGCTCCAGTCGGTCCTGAACGGCTGCTGACCCGGAACCGGCCCTCCCTCCCCCGTCGTTCCGTACGGTAAGGAGCCGCTCGCTCCTGACGGGCCCGCCCGGGCACGTGACGAGCCGTCCGTACGGAACGACGCGAGGAGACACCACATGGCCCGGCTGCGCCTGGGACCACTGCTGCGGTACGTCGACTGGGAGGCGGGTTCCTCCGCGACCGTCTGGGTGGAGGCCGACCGGCCGACCACGGCCGAAGTCCGTTGCGCGGACGGCGCGTCGGGCTCCTCCCCCACCTTCGCCGTCGCCGGACACCACTACGCACTGGTGGTGGTGACCGGCCTGACGCCGGACTCGACCACCGCGTACGAAGTGCTGCTCGGCGGGCGCCGCGTCTGGCCGCCCGAGGACTCCCGCTTCCCCGCCTGCACCATCACCACGCCACCCCCGGCATCCGACGGCGCGGCCCGTCCGGTCCGGATCACCTTCGGTTCCTGCCGCTGGGCGGCTCCCCCCACCGGTGAACGCGACACGGTCGGCCCCGACGCGCTCGACACCCTCGCCGCCCGGCTCGCCGCCGACCCCGCCGCCGTACGCCCCGACGTACTGCTCCTCCTCGGCGACCAGGTGTACGCGGACGAGACGTCGAAGGCGACCCGCCGACGCCTCGCCCGGCGACGGGACCTCAAGGAGCCGCCGGGCGCCGAGGTCGCGGACTACGAGGAGTACACCCACCTCTACGACGAGTCCTGGCGCGACCCCGAGGTGCGCTGGCTGCTCTCGACCGTACCCAGCTGCATGATCTTCGACGACCACGACGTCGTGGACGACTGGAACACCAGCGCCGCCTGGGTCGCCGACGCCCGGGCCACCTCCTGGTGGCACGAGCGGATCGTCAGCGGGCTGGCCTCGTACTGGGTCTATCAGCATCTCGGCAACCTCTCCCCCGCCGCCCTGGCCGCGGACCCGCTCTACGCCGCGGTGCGCGCCGTCCCCGACGGCACCGAGGTGCTGCGCCGCTTCGCCGCCGAGGCCGACCTCGAGCCCACCCGCACGCGGTGGAGCTACGGGCGCGTTTTCGGCCGAGTCCGGCTGCTGATGGTCGACAGCCGGGCGGCCCGCGTACTCGACGAGGAACGGCGGTCCATGCTGGACGCCGAGGAAGCGCGCTGGGTGCGCGAGGCGGCCCTCGCCGACCCCGGTTCGTACGACCATCTCCTGATCGGCACCTCGCTGCCGTGGCTGCTGCCGCCGCTCGTCCATGACGCGGAGGAGTGGGACGCCGCGCTGTGCAGGGGCGAGCACGGCGGGACGGGCGGGCGCTGGGCGCGGTTCGGCGAGAGGCTGCGCCGCCGCTCCGACCTGGAACATTGGGCGGCATTCCCCTCCTCCTTCCGCCAACTGACCGAACTCATAAGGGAGTCGGGGAGCGGGCCACATGCACCTGCGACGGTTTGCGTGCTCTCGGGCGATGTGCACCATGCGTACATCGCGGAGCCCGCGTGGCCCGACGACGTACCGGGCGGCGCCCCCGGAGCTCGTGTCCTGCAGCTGACCTGCTCTCCCGTGCACAACTCCATACCCGGCCCGCTCAGGGCGGGGTTCCGATTCGGCTGGAGCCGGGCAGGACGGTGCCTGGGGCGGATGCTGGCGCGGCACGGCCGGACCGGCCCGTCACCGATCCGGTGGCGGAAGACCGGCGGCCCGTGGTTCGGCAATCAGCTGATGACGCTCACCCTGCATGGCCGGAAAGCTGCGCTGACATTGGTTCAGGCCAAAGCGAAGGCCAAGGGTGCGCAGCTGGAGACGGTGTTGGATCGCAGCCTGATCGCCGACGCGTAGGCAATTTTCAGCCAGTCGACAAAATGTTGAACTTGCAAGCACTACTGAGGCATCCCTAACCTGAGGCGCTCAATCGGTTCACGTCCCCCACCAGACCGAAGGAGCCCTCCCCCACATGAGCACTCATCTGAACAAGGCACAGCCCTACGCCCTCTGCCTGTTCCGGATCGTCGTCGGCCTGCTGTTCGCCTGCCACGGCGCCGCGTCGCTGTTCGGCATCCTCGGCGGCGCGATGGGCGGTGGCTCGATATCGGCCGGCACCTGGCCCGGCTGGTACGCGGCCCTCATCCAGCTCGTCGGCGGCACGCTGGTCGTGCTCGGCCTCGGCACCCGCGTCGCCGCCCTCGTCGCCTCCGGCTCCATGGCGTACGCGTACTTCAAGGTCCACCAGCCCGAGGCGCTCTTCCCGCTGCAGAACGGCGGCGAGCCGTCGGCGGTCTTCTGCTGGACGTTCCTGCTCCTGGTCTTCACCGGCCCCGGTGCCCTGGCCCTGGACCGGCTGTTCGCGGCGCGCACGGGCGGCGGGCGCGGCGAGGAGACCGGCCGGGGCGAGGACCGCACCCACGAGCAGGCGTCGGCGGTCACCGCCTGACCCGCCCCACCAGGGCCTGATCACGGATGCCCGGCTCCCGCCACGGCGGTGGCCGGGCACACCCGCTCCCGGCCATGCCCGCGGCGGCACAGATGAGCCGCCGCGGGGCACATCCGAGGACCCGCGAGGCCGGTGCGGCACCGGATGCGTGTGAGTCGCGTGAGGTACACGACATCGTCCGTGCATTGATGATGTACAGGTAAACGGCAGGCGTACGCTGTACAGCTGACCCTGCCGCTCCTGCCGCTCCCCTGCGACGTCGCGGCGTTGATACGAATCGGGGAGTAGAAGGTGCTCGAGAGCGTGGGTGCGCTGACCGGCAGTCCATGGATCTATGCCGTGGTCGCCCTCTCCGTACTCCTGGACGTCTTCCTGCCCGTCCTCCCCAGCGGGGTCCTGGTGATCACCGCGGCGACCGCGGCCGCCGCGGGCACGACCACGGTGGCGGGCTCCGGAGAGGTCCCGCAGGTGCCGTCCCTCCTCGCCCTGGTCCTGAGCGCGGCCACCGCCTCGGTCCTCGGCGACCTCGTCGCGTACCGGCTCGCCTGGCGTGGCGGTGAGCGTCTGGACCGCGCCATCGCCCGTTCCCGCCGCCTCACCACTGCGCAGGAACGTCTCGGCGCCGCCCTGAGCCGCGGCGGCGGCATCCTCGTCGTCATCGCGCGCTTCGCCCCGGCCGGCCGCTCCGTCGTCTCGCTCGGCGCGGGCGCCGCGCACCGCAAGGTGAAGGAGTTCCTGCCCTGGTCGGCCCTGGCCGGGGTGGCCTGGGCCGGCTACAGCGTGGGCCTCGGCTACTTCGGCGGCCAGTGGCTGGGCACGACATGGCTGGGGACGGCGGTGTCGGTCCTCGCCCTGTTCGTGGCGGGCGCCCTGGCCGCATACCTGATGCGCCGCCCCGCGGCTGCTGCGGCGGCCGCCACCGCGACTACGACGTCCTGACCGCCGCCCCCCGCACCTCCAGCCCGTCCAGCAATCTGGCGGTCGCTTCGGCGATCTCGTCCACGGCCCGGTCGAACACCTCCTGATTGTGCGCGGCCGGTGCCCGGAAGCCGGACACCTTCCGTACGAACTGCAGGGCGGCCGCCCTGATGTCCTCCTCGGTGGCCTCCTCGGGGAGGACGGGCGGGCGAAGGGTCTTGATGCTGCGGCACATGCCCCCAGTGTGGACCGCACCACTGACAACGGCCCGGAACGCTCCGCTCAGCCCGCCGCCGACACGCGGCTCAACGCTCGCGCAGTTCGACGGCGGGGAACGCGTAACTGCCGTCGAGGGCCGCGCGTCCGGGGGTGTAGAGCCTGAGCACGGGCCGGAACTCGCCGTCGGGCGCGGGCAGCCAGTTCACCGCCGCCGGGTCCGCGGGCCGTTCCCCGCCGATGTGGACCGTCAGCGTCCCGTCGTCCGCGCGCACCAGCCCAGGGGTACGGTCACCGATCGCATGACGGTCCGCCGGGTTCCCGACGGGCCGCGGTTCCGGGGATCCGGACACGGTCAGGGTCCAGAACGCCCCGGCCGGCGGCGGCTGCTCGAAACGGAGGGCATAGGAGTGCGCGCCGTGCAGCCGATTGCCGTCGCTGTCCTGGCAGGTCTGGGCGCACGCCACTTCGTACCCATGGCTCCCCCAGAGCCCCTGCCGCGCAGCGACCGCCCTGACCAGGTAGGACGCCTCCCGGTCGGCGATCTTCCACTCCGTGGAGTCGATCGTCCCCACCTCGAACCGGTCGAGGTTGTAGTCGTGCAGATGCGGATCCATCTCCCAGCCCCCGCCCACCGGCGCGCCGGACCGGCCGGCCGCCACCACCCGCGCCCTGCCCTGAGTCATCCCCTCGGCGAGTGCGCGCACGAGCGCGGGGCCGGCGGAGACGTACGGCGACGGCCCCTCCTCCAGCAAGCCCAGCGGCTGGAACCGGTCCTGGTACGCGCGGTCGGCCGCGGCCGGCGGGAAGTCGGCCGTCCACACCCTGAGCCGCTCGAAGAACGCCAGCCGCTCCGGAACGTCGGTGTCGGGCGCCGGCAGACCCGTACGGTGCGAGCCGGGTTCGACGTGGGTGAGCGAGAACTGTTCCTGCAGAGCCCGGACGCGCGGCAGGTCGTCCGGACCGTCGCAGGCGATGCGCCCGACCAGGGAGACGACGGCGGTCGGCGCGTCGATGACCCCGCGCACGCCCCCGGGCTCCTCTCCGGCCCAGCCCGGCGGCACGATGAGCCAGTCGCCCGAGCCCGTACCGGTGGCACGGCTGCCGAGATAGGCGAAGTTGTTGGTCCAGGCGTCCACGAACTGCAGCACGTAGTACGCCCCGCCGGTGTCCGGGACGTGCAGCCGGAGCGGCCCGCCGGAGAGGTCGAGCTGCGCCGCCGAGCAGACGGTGTCACCGCCCCCGAACCCCGGGTACGCATCCGGACGCTCCGGCCGGTCCGCGTGGGAGAAGTGATTGAAGGGGGCGGGCGCCAGTGCGCCGAAGCCCTCCTGAGTGCAGCTCTCGACCAGCGACAGGCCGGACACCAGCGGATACCCGTAGACGTAGGCCTCGGCGGCGAGCGCGGTGAGCTCCTCCTGCCCGGGCCCACCGCCCCCACGCGCCGCTTCCGCCGTCCCGGCCGCCATCAGATGACCGACGGGGAGCGATCCGTGCACAGGGCCCAGATCACGAAGGCGTCGATGGCGATGGAGATGACCGCCCAGATCGGCTGGTAGGGCAGCCAGATGAAGTTGGCGATCATGCTGATCGCGGCCAGCGCCACACCGGTCCCCTTGGCCCAGCCGGCGCCCTTGAGGATGAACCAGCCGACGATCAGGAGAATCACGCCGAGCACCAGGTGGATCCAGCCCCAGCCCGTCACGTCGAACCTGAAGGTGTAGTTGCGGACGCGCGCGTAGACGTCGTCGCTCGCGATACCGGCGATCCCCTTGATCACCCCCATGACGCCGTCAACCATCAGCAGGACACCGGCGAACATGACTCCCCCGGCAGCCCAGGGGTTGATGTCCCCGGGACCACCGGCCCTGTGGTCCGAGGTACGGGGGGTCCCGGGAGAGGGCGCTGACTGTGCCATGGGAATCTCCTTGGCCGGAGCGGAACGGCTGAACGAGTCCGACCCTGCGTGGCTCCCGCCCGCGCGACCACCCGGAGGAGACCGTTCGGGTGACGGCTTCTGCCGTGCCGACGGGCGCCTCGCGGCACACCGGGACCCCGTGTGGACAATCGGTTCAGCGGTCAAGGGCGCACTCACACATCTCACGCACCGCGTGCTCGCGCACTGCATGCTCGCCACGGGACGGGACGGGGCGGGACGAGCCGGGTACGGGGTCGGTCCGCCGGGCGATCAGGAGGAGCCCGGCTGCTCACGGTGCGGTCCGCCCGCTGCCGCCGCGGTCACGCCGGGACGAACTCGTGGCTGCCGTCGACACCAGGAAGCACGCAGAACGCACAGAGCCGGAGAGAGCGTATGAAGACCGCCAACGAGACCGGGATCCAGCAGCACCTCAAGGCCGTCGAACGCGCAGCCTCCGGGCTCCCGGCCGCCCGCCGCCAGGAACTCGTCGCCGACCTGGCCGAACGCCTCGACATCACCCTCGCCGAGCGCCCCGCCGGCGTTCGGAACGTCCTACGCGGCCTGGTCGCCCAGCGCACCGTCGCGACCACCGCCCCCAAGGAGAAGCCGGAGGCCACCACCACGCCCCGGCGGGGCAGCGTGCACCCGCTCGTCCCCGTGCTGCTGAGCGCGCTCGCCTTCCCTGCGGCGGCCCTCGCCCTGCCGGCCGCCGCCGGACCGGTCCTCGGTCTGGTGATCCGGGCCGTCGGACTCGTCCTGCTGTGGATGTCGGCGCACTGGACGTACAAGGAGAAGTGGAACGGCACGGCGATGACCTTCCTGGTACCCGTCGCGTTCGTCCAGGGCCAGCATTTCTTCGACTACGACGACACCGCGGTCATCATCACGAACACGCTGGTCACCGGACTGCCGCTGGTGGGCGCGGTATGGCTGTGGGCGGTACGCCGCCCCTGAACCTCCCCGGCCGCGCGGCGGACCTCTCCCCTCGGACGTCCGCCGCATCCGGAGCGCGGCGACCGGTGCCCCCATCACCCGACCACGCGCCGGGCGCCTGCGCCTGCGGCTGCGGCTGCGGCTGCGGCTGCGGCTGCGGCTGCGACTGCGGCTGCGGCTGCGGCTGCGGCGTCCATGAGTGGAGGAAGCCCGCGCCCCGGCGCGGTGCGACATCGGGGTGCTCCTCCGGCAGCGGGTCCCGGACCAGGTGGGTCCGGCGCCCCTCGGAGGCACCCGTGGCCCGGAAGTTCGCACGCGCCTGCGACAGGCTCAGGCCACGATTCGGGCCGCCCTTGACCTCGTCGGCGTCATGCTCGTCCTGGCCGTCGTCCTCCCAGAAGCAGGCCACTTATCCCCCGCCGGCCGGCACCGTACGCGGATCACGGATCCGGACGGAGAGCACCGCTCCCGGAGGCCCACGCTCAGACGTGCGAGGGGCACAGGGCAGATGTACGGTCGCCTTACGGCGTAATGCGTGGATTTCGCAGCCGGCAGACGAGGCCGGTGGTCGGCACGCGGCCGGGGAGTGCCCATGTCTCAGCAGACGAACATCGCTGCACAGACCGCTTTCGGCGAGGCCGTCGCCACCGGCAACCTCGACGTCCTCGATGAGATCGTCGCGCCCGGCTCGACCGACCACGATCCGGCCCCCGGGCAGGAGCCGGGGCCCGAAGGATACAAGGCCATGTTCGGCGAGTTGCGGACAGCCTTTCCGGACCTGCACGTCGAGGTGGAGCATCTCATGGCCACCGACGACGAGTTGGCCTTCGCCTACACCGTCACCGGGACGCAGCTGGGGGAACTGATGGGGCATCCGGCGACCGGCAGGACGGTGAGCTACCGGGGCATGCAGATCAGCCGCTTCGACAGCGACGGCAAGCTCGTCGAGCGCTGGGGCAGCAGCGACGAACTCGGCATGCTGCGACAGCTCGGCCTCGCCGAGGAGTGATCCCGCAGGCGGTCGGAACTCGCACCGCAGCCCGGCGTGCGGGCTGACGCCCCGTACCGGTGTGGCGTTTACTGGGATCCGTCCCGGCAACCGGTTCGACCACGACGCCCAGAAGGCCTCACCGAGAACCGTCATCAAGGAGTTCCGACCATGGCTGCCCGCCCCTACGACGCCGTGCTCTGCGACATCGACGGTGTCCTTCGGCACTGGCCCGCCGCGGATGATCTCGAACACGCCCACGGGCTCTCGGCGGGCACACTCGCAGCCACGGCCTTCGCACCGTCGCGCCTGCACCCCGCGATCACCGGGACGATCACCGACGAGCAATGGCGCGCCGAGGTGGCCGCGGACCTCGCCGAACTCTGTGGATCAGCGGACCGCGCCCATGCCGTGGTCACCGCCTGGTCCGGCCTCGTGCCACGCGTCGATCACGAGGTCGTGTCCCTGCTCACCCGGGCCCGCGAGGTCGCGACCGTCGCCCTGGTCTCCAACGCGACCACCCGGCTGGAGTGGGATCTCGCCCGGCAAGGACTGGACGACCTCGCCGACACCGTGGTGAACACCGCCCGCATCGGTTTCGCCAAGCCCGACCCCCGCGTCTACCTCATCGCCGCCGAGCGGGTCGGCGCTCCGGCCCACCGCTGCCTGTTCATCGACGACACCGGGGTCAACGTCACGGCTGCCCGCGAAGCGGGCATGACCGCTGTCCACTACCGGCAGACCGATGACCTCCGCAGGGCTCTCGCGCCCCTGCACTCGGAGCCACCGCACCAGGATGCGTAACCTGCCGGAACGGGCCGGTACTTGAGACAGTCCCACGGTCGGCGACGGCCATACCGCCACCACGAAACCCCGGTGGGACGGTGGCGCTCGCGGGCGGTTGGCGCACCATTCGTGGCAGACCGCAGTTCATCGGGGGTCCGATGTCAGTCACTGTCCGATGTCCGTCACCGATGTCACGCCGGCTCTGCAGCCTGCCGTCGTGGGAAGGGTCAGGCTCTTCGCGGTGGGCCCGCCGCAGGTCGACCCACCATGCCTCTTCGACCGCCGCGACGGCGTCGGGACTGGGGCACACAGCCACGTGCGAGGGAAGAACGTTCTCGCCCGGCCGTGGCCGTGCCGCACCGATCCGGACGGCGACGGGCGGGTACTGCCCGGCAATGTCCATCAGGTCGCCCCTCCGCTCACCCCGGCACCGGGCCCACAGCCCTCGCCGTGCGCCGGCCGTCGGACTCGGGACTCAAGTCTCGCTCGCCTCCCCTTCCGCCCCACCACCAGGAAGCACGACGGATCACATGACGATGCGAGGCATCCGGACGCCGAGCGGCCGGCGTACGGCTTCTCGTGTCGCCCTCCATCGGCCGGGCGACCGACCGTTAGGCTCACGTCGCCACAGAGGTCCCGATCTTCACGGAGGGCAGGACGACGGGGATCAATCGAGAGCGCCTCGTCAGAACACTGACGTTCTGGCTGCGGCCCGACTTCGCGTTGCGTGTCATCAACCGGTTCCAGAGGATCGTGGGTTTCGACCGTTCGCTGGCCCTGGCGTCCAGCGCCTTGACGGCACTGGTCCCGCTCTCCATCCTCCTTGGCGCCGTCTGGGGCAACTTCGCGCACTACGACGTCGCAGACCGGATCATCCAGCGCTATCACCTCACCGGAGCAGGCGCCAAGGCGGTCAGCTCGCTGTTCTCTCCCGCCGAAGAGACCAGTGCGAGCTTGGGTGTCTTCGGGGTCGCGTTTCTGATGATCTCGATGCTGAGTTTCGCGCGAGCCGCACAGCGGCTCTTCGAACAGACCTGGGAGCTCAAGCCGCTGAGTGTGCGTAACACGCGCAACGGCCTGTGGTGGATCCTGACTCTCGGCGGGTACGTAGTGGTCACCACATGGCTCTCCACGCTCCGTGACGGGAGCGCGCTGGGCCTGACCGCCCTGGCGTGCGGGGTACTGGTGACCGCCGCTTTCCTCGTCTGGAGCGGCCGGATCCTGTCGGCAAGACGGATCAGCTGGCCGGACCTGCTTCCCTTCGGCGTCACCGGCACCATCCTGACGGCGGCCTATTCCGTGGGCGCGACCATCTACATGCCACACCTCTTCAACTCCTCCGCAGCACGGTACGGGGTGGTCGGCGCCGTCTTCGCGATGATCTCCGCCCTCTTCGCAGCCATGCTCGTCCTGGTCGCATCGGCGGCACTGGGACGGGAAGTACGGGACGAACTCAGCCGGATCCACCAGGGTCACCGCCCTTCCGACCATGAAGTCCGCCGGCAGTGGGACACCCTGGTCGAGCAGAGTCGGTCACGGTGGCGCACCGTACGGGAACAGGTCTCTCATCATCGGACCAAGGGCTCGAACCACTGATGAGCTCGAACCGTTGACGGGCGCGGCCGCGCCGCCCACCGCCCGACACGCTTGACGGGCCACCTGCTCCGCACACGGTTGCTCCCGCTGTACTGCTGGCCGAGGTGAGGGAAACCGATGCGGGGTGGTGGGACCGTGAGTGCAGTCAGCCGCGGAGTGCTGGGCGTCGTGGGCACGGCAGCCGACGGAGTCGAGCAACTCCGCACCGGCCTGGTCGAGCCGGCGGTCGCCCTGGGCCGGCAGGTAGCCGTGACCCTGACCCCGAATGCCGGCCGATGGCTGAGGACGAGCGGTGAACTGGACCGACTGGAAGCCGTAACCGGCCTGCCGGTCCGGGATGCTCCCCGCCTGCCGACCGAGGCCCGCCCGCACCCGGTCGCCAACTGCTACGTCGTCGCCCCCGCAAGCGCGAACTACGTCGCCAAGCTCGCGACGGGCATCGCCGACAACCAAGCACTGACGCAAGTGAGCGAGGCACTCGGCACGATCGACGTTCCGGTGGTGGTGTTCCCGCGGGTCAACGCAGCGCACGTACGACACCCGGCGTGGGACGGGCATGTCGCGGCCCTGCGGACGGCAGGCGTGGAGCTCGTCCACGGTCCTGACGTCTGGCCTCTCCACGAACCCCGCGAAGGGCCGGCGGTCCGACAGCTCCCCTGGGCCGCGATCATGGAGTCCATCCAGCACGTGACAGCCCGGGCCGCTCGGCACCCGTTCCAGGGTCGGCGTCGGTCATACAGGTCGCCCTCCAGCCGTGAAAAGAAGAACAACGTGGTGAACCTTTGGCCAACGTCGTAGGCTCCCTCTGATCGATCAAAAATTCCCTGGGGGGACATACATGCGCACAACAACGCGACTTGCCTTGCTCTGCACGAGTGCAGCGCTGGTCGCCACCGCATTCGGCGTCACTACCGCCCAGGCGGCGGACGGCGGCGCGGGCGACATCACGATCGACAAGGTCGTCATCAACGGCGGCAAGCCGGTCGTGGTCGGTACCACCAATGTGGTGTACGCCAAGGTCTCCGTGACCGCGTCGGACGATTCGGGCATCGCCGAGACCACGTACATCAGCGCCTCCGGTCCGAATCCGAACTTCGCGCAGATCTGGGACGACGAGATCACGTGCGTCAAGGCGAGCGCCACCACGTCGACCTGCACGGGCACGCTGACGTTCAACCCGCAGGCGTCGACCGGCTTCGTGGACAACAACGCGGCGGCCACCTGGAAACTCGGCACCCTGGTCTCCGCCAACGACTACGACTACATCCACCGGGACGCGGCCACCACGTTCAAGGTGCAGCGCTACTCGAAGCTGACGGTCAACGCCTCGCCGGAGCCGGTGAAGAAGGGCAAGACCATCACGGTCACCGGCAAGCTTTCCCGGGCCAACTGGGAGGACAACGAGTACCACGGCTACACGAACCAGTCGGTGAAGCTGCAGTTCCGCAAGAAGAACAGCACCACCTACACCACGGTGAAGACGATCAAGTCCAACTCGACGGGCAACCTCAAGACGACCGTCACCGCCTCCACCGACGGCTACTTCCGCTACAGCTTCGCGGGCACGGCGACGACTCCGGCGGTCAGCGCGGCCGGCGACTTCGTGGACGTCCAGTAGCCACGTATCGAAAGCGTTTCTGAGACCTGACGCGGGAGAACGCAGGTTCGACCACAGGCAACAGTCACACCACGCCTGGTCAAGTCTCAGCCGATGCCCAACAGGGGCGCCGTCCTCACCAGGACGGCGCCCCCACTGGTATGACGGCGATCCCTACCATGGCGACGGCACCCATCGCCGTCCGCCGGTCGTTCCCCACAGGATGTCGGCTGCTCCGGCAGGACTTCCGTGGAGTCCACGCGGTGACAGTGCAGCCAGTACGCCCCGGCCGAAGTCGACCAGTTCCGCACGATTTGATCACAACTCCGCCACTAATGGAGTACCTGGTTCACGCACCTCAACTCGGGACAGCTACGGTCATCTCTCCATGAACCACCAGGGGGACGAATGACTTGGAGCAATCACCCGCAGCAGCCGCCGGCGCAATGGGGGCAACCACCGGTGCAGGCGCCCAAGGCGCAGCCGGGATGGGCCAGGAAGCGGATCGTTGTCCCTTCTGCCTTCGGCCTGTTCTTCTTCGGCGTCGTGATCGGTGCAGCAGGCGGCGGCAACACCGAGAACGCCGGCAGTGAGAAGCCGGTGCCCGCGGTCACGAAGACTGTGACCGCCCGGCCCAAAGGACCGGTGGCCGACACGGCGGACGACAAGCCGGCGAAGAAGAAGGAGACGAAGCCGGCTGCCGAGAAACCGAAGGCCATGCCCAGCTTCGTCGGGATGGGACTGCAGTCAGCCCAGGACGCGGCACAGGAGGCGGGGTTCTACAGCCTGACGTCGCACGACAGTTCCGGGCGCGACCGCATGCAGGCGTTCGACCGGAACTGGAAGGTGTGCAGCCAGAACTACAAGGCTGGGACGACCATTCCGCTGGACACCGAGTTGGACTTCGGGGCGGTCAAGCTCGAAGAGTCCTGTCCGGCAACGGACCAGAAGACCCCGGCCCGGGCCGGCAGCACCATGCCGAACTTCGCGGGGAAGTCGGTCAAGGCCGCGCGCGGTGCGCTCGACTCCGGCACGTCGATCACGGTGACCGATGCCGGCGCGGACGACCGCATGGTGCTGCTGGAGAGCAACTGGAAGGTGTGCACCCAGTCTCCCGGCCCTGGCGTGGCCTTGAAGGGGCAGCCGGTCAAGTTCACCGCGGTGAAGTACGAGGAGTCGTGCCCGTAGGCACCACGGAGGCCCCCTCCCGTCGAAGCGGGAGGGGGCTGATTGCCGCGGCTCACCGCGGCGTCGTCGCCCCCTAACGGGCTGAGTCGGGAGTGCGCTGCAGAGCAGCCAGGACCCAGGCGGCGAAGGCTTCGACGCCGTCCACGACTGCCTCGAAGCGCGCGGAGTGGAACAGGTCGAAAGCGTGCTGCCCGCCTGGCAGTTCGGCGTAGACCACGGCGCTGTCGGATGTGCGGCGCAGCTGGTCGACGAAGTTCCGGGCGCCCTCGACGGTCGCCAGCGCGTCCTTGGTGCCATGGGCGATGAGGAACGGTGGCGCACCGGGGTTGAGAT
This sequence comes from Streptomyces sp. NPDC058231, assembly GCF_042882275.1. Lineage (NCBI taxonomy): Bacteria > Bacillati > Actinomycetota > Actinomycetes > Kitasatosporales > Streptomycetaceae > Streptomyces > Streptomyces sp. NPDC058231. The sequence goes on from NZ_JBHVWN010000013.1 coordinate 137,578, forward strand.
ACGCATACGGTTGGTTGGGGGACGGCGTTTCGTCGGGCTCCTCGCCGAAGAAATGGCCGTAGTAGCCATAGAGGCAGATCGCCGCGGTGACCGAGGTGTCGGCCGACTCGAATCCGGGCTGGAACACCGGGTCGTTCGGCGTGAGCGCGCACAGGGCCGCCAGGTTGGAGCCGGCGGAGCTGCCCGCCACGAACAGCCTCGACGGATCGGCGCCGTGCTCGGTGGCGTGCTCGCGGACCCAGGCGATGACCTTCTTGGCGTCGATCTGGTGGCCGGGGAAGGTGGTCTGGGGCCGCAGCCGGTAGTTGGCGCTGATGCACACCCACCCCTGGCCCGCGAGCCGGTAGAGCAGGGGCCGTGCCTCGCGGCTCTTCGCCCCGCCGGTGTAGTGGCCGCCATGGAAGTAGATCAGGACCGGCGCGTTCTGTGGTGTGTCGCGGCGGCGGTAGACGTCGAGCAGATTCCGGCGACCGGCGTCCCCGTAGCGGATGTTGGGGATCCGCTCCACGTTGCGCTGCCGCATGAGGCCCGGCAGCAGCAGGATGCGGGCCCAGGGCCGATGGCGGCGCAGCGGTTTGTGCACATGATCCCGCCAGTCGGTGCCCAGGCCCTGCTCAAGGGCGCGCCCGACCACCTGGTCCGTCCGCAGGCCCCGCCAGGCGGACACGGCCATTCCGGGGATGGTGGCGAGAGCCACCGCTGCCACCACCTTGCTGGCAGGTGACTCCAGATCGCCTTGGGCGGCGGCCAATGCCGTGGAGGCCACCACGGCGAACATGCCCAGGAACGGCGCCTCGTTGAGGACCATGCCGAACCAGAAGCTCATGGTCGCCAGAGGTCGGGGCCGGCGTGGCGCGACAACGGCGAAGAAGGTGCACCAGGTCAAGAGCGCGGTCGAGGCCACGTATCCCATCGGCATGTCCATGAACGTACCACCGTCAACTCTGGGAAATGTACTGGGAATTCCTCACCGAGCCCGCCGCTGCGGGTCATGCGCTCATGAAGATCCATCGAACCCGGTGCAACGTCAGCGCACGCCCGCATTCTCGGCAACGTCCGCCCAGGAGTCGTTGGACCCTCGCGAGTTCGGCCTCCGCAGGTGTATGCCAGAGCGATCATGTGGAACCCGACAAGCTTCGTGCCCTGGTGAAGAGCAGGATGAACGCCGCACGTGCGCGGGTGCACCCGCCCCTGCTGCTCTTCACTGTCGTTGATGTCAGCGATGGATGTCATCCCTGTGCGCCAAGACCCCCAGTCCCGTTGGGGCCGTTCAGTCGAGGAAGTGGGACCAAAACGGGATCGTGGCGTATTGATGCTCTTCCGGTGTCGGCACCGGGCGACCGAACTCGTGGTGGAAGTAGTCGACCAGATCGGTGCCGTAGTAAATGATGTCCGTCTGGTACATCGACAACACAGGCGCACCCGTACGGTCTGGATCGGCCAGTAGATACCGGTGTGAGTAGATCGGCACCATCACCGGGACTCTGGCCAAGGATGTGCGGGCCAACTCCAGGGCGTCCTGGGTGCCTGCCGGCCGCGGATCCCACTCCGGATGCCAGAAGCCGTTGTGTTCCACGTCGAACAGCACGCCGTCCATCGGCCAGGCCAACCGCTCTGCCAGGTCCTCCGCATCGCCGTCCCGCCAATCGGGCCAGCTACGGCCCCCCGTCGGCAGTCCTGCACCCAGCAACGTCCGGTGCTCAGGGGCGAAACGGAACCCCCAGCGTTCCTCGATCCGGTCGAGCTCCCGCTCGCTCATGCCTGGCTTGATCTCGACTCGGGCAGGGAGCATGCCGAGCAACGCCTGGGCGTCTTCTGAGGTCAGCGGGTTCTCGGGGCTGATCGGAGTCATAGGCGGAACGGTAGGACACTCGGGTGGCGGTAAGCAGGGGGATTCCGCCGAGACCGCAGCCTGGGAATGCTCACTGCCGGTCGGGACCGACACCGGGGCTCAGAGCGGGCTGTGCGGGGTGGCTACCACCGGAGCCGTAGCGTTCGGCGAGCAGCCGCTTGCGATGGCCTCTGCGGCGGAAGGCGGTGACGAGGACGAGGACGGCGCCGATGCTGATTCCGAGCATCGGGAGAAGGACGGCCAGCATCAGCCAGCCTCCAAACGTGACAAGGCCTCCGAGGTCCCCGATGGCGTACCGGGATGGCCCTTGGGAGGTGCAGGTGACCTTATAGTCGCCTGCCCGCGGCACGTCGATGGTGTAGAGCGGGTTCCAGGTTTCGTTGCGGGTGAGAAACACGTCGATTCCCGGATTGGCGAGACCGGGGTCGCCCGGACCGGTGATGCCGCACGCCTGGTCAGATGACGGGCCTCGCTCCCTGGTCCAGATCGCCTTCTCGTGTTCCGGGTCGAGCCGCAGAGTGACGGTGTCGCCGTTGGCGAACTGGTTGTCCGTATCCACCGCGTTGATCGCGTTTTTGAACCGGTACACACCCATGGCTATGCCCAGCACGATCAGCACGACGGTGATCGCGGCCGCCGTTGCATACCAGTGACGGCCGGGCCGGAGTTCGTTCGCCCGTATCTGCGGCGACGGGAAGGGCTGCATCGACGCACCCTAGATCACCCGTGCTGCCCGGCACCCGCCCCGTTTTCCCAGCCCACCACTCACCCCAGCTCGCACCCGCCCCATTCGGCCGGCACTCGCAAGTGGCGCCCCTCCGTCCCGGAGTCGGAGCGCCCCCGCCGGAGGCATGTCCTTGACCGGGCCGCCGTGGTTGCGGTGCTCGCCTTCATGGCCTTGGCCCTATCCATGTGTGGGCGGGCGTCGGCGCAGCCGGGGCGGAGCGGGCCGAAGGCGGGAGCGGCGCCCCGAGCGGAGCCGGGAAGCCCGCCCGGCGAAGCGGAGCGCAGCCCGGTGCTTGAACCCGTAGAGAAAGTTTCTACTCACGCAGCCCACCGCTAGGCGATGCGCCTGAGGAACGGCCGTCACTTACTACCGTCAACGCCCCCGCAGCGGCTCGCTGCGGGGGCGTTCTTACTGGTGGGCGTGGACGGTTTCGAACCGCCGACATCTGTTTTGTAGGCCTGGCGCCGACCACAAGGCGGTCTTGGCTGGTCAACAGCCGTACAACAGCGCCCAGCCTGTCAGCGGGTCTCTGCACCGCCTCACACCCCAAGTGACCGTGACTGACTGCTCGATCTGGCACGGATCTGGCACGCGCGGTGCCGCCCACACGTGCCTTGCAAGTTCGATCACGGCCCGGAGACGGCCCCGCCCAAAGTGCTGTCCGATCTCGGGATCTGGCTCAACTTCTGCGGAATGTGTGCCAGAACCGAAACTCGTGGATAAAGCCACCCACCGGGGAGCCGTCGCTGGCCGTGCTCGACCGCCCCAACCGGGGCACTCCTAGTCCCGGGAGCCTTGCCAGTCCAGGCAGACCACGGTGGCGTCGTCATGCAGGACACCTTGCTGGGCACACAGGACGGCCTGGGTAAGCGTGTGAACGACCTCGCGAGGGTGCAGGTCGCGGGTGCCCTCAATCAGAGCCGGAAGGTCCTCGGCAGCGGCGTTGCGCTCGAGCATGCCATCGGTGACCAGGATGAGGCGGTCACCTGGTCGCAGTTGGAGCGACTGGACGCGGTGCGGGTGCGACAAAGGGGCACCGAAGGGCGGATCGATCTCGGGAACCATTCGCTCGAGACGTCCCCCGCGCAGAAGCCAGGGCCAGGGGTGACCGGCATTGACGAAGCCGGCACTTCCCGTCTGCAGATCGACGCGCAAGAGCTGGCCGGTGACCAAGGGGCCATGCAGGCCGTGGTCGAGCAAGGCCTGATGAGCCTGATGGGCCTGGTCGGCCAGGTCTGCTCCTCCGCGCCGCGCGCTGCGCAGAGCGCCGACAAGCAGAGTGGCGATGAGGGCGGCACGGACGTCGTGGCCCATGGCGTCGGTGATGGACACATGCAGGGTGTGGCGGTCGAGGGAGTGATCGAAGGTATCTCCGGCGATCTGTTCGGTCGGGATCAGCTCGCCGGAGACCGTGAACTGCGGTGCTTCACAGGTGAGGCTGTCGGGAAGGAGAGTGTTCTGGATCTCGGCGGCCAGATTCGTGGGGAGGGTGCGGCGGCCCCACTGGTACAGGTCGGTGAAACGTCGGTTGGCAATGAGGATGTAAGCCAGCGCATGGGCCGATTCGACGATCGCCTGCACAGTTGCAGGTTCGGGGGCTTTCGGGAGGAGGACTTCAAGAAGCCCGATGGCATCCCCCCGGTTGCTCACCGGGGCCACGATCTGGACCTGCCCGTCGGGGTGCCCGCCTCGGCGGACGGACACCCGCTGTTCGCGAAGTACCTGCCCGTAGACGGTGCCGGGCAACGTGATGCGCTCCCGCTCCTCACCGGCGTCGGCGTTGCTCAGGCGTACAACGGCGTTGCCGGTGAAGTCGGTGATCAAAAAGGAGACGGACCGAGCCTCCAGGCGCCTTGCCAGCTCGAAGGCGATCACCTCGGCCGACTCGACAGGCATCCGGGCCTCTGTCGCAGCGAGCAGTCCGGCCAGCCCCGCAGACCTTTCAGTCATCTCCGGTTCCTCTCGCCGGATCCGCCCATCCACTCTCACGACAGCACCGACGAGCTGCACCCGTGACCGATGCAATACAGGGTTACCTGGCCAGCGAGTGCAAGGCCCCATTACGCCACCAGCGGCATGTCGCACACCGTCGCCCAGCGTGCAGCAAGGCGACCGCACGGCGGCGTCCCGACCGTGAGTGACCGCACCGGTTGATGTCAAAACTGGATGGCAAAGGCCCCCAACCACGATCGGCGAATTCGAGGGGCCTTTGCACTGGTGGGCGCGGACGGTTTCGAACCGCCGACATCTGCTTTGTAAGGGCGGCACCGGCCATAGGACGGTCTTGGCTGGTCAGCAGCCGTACAACAGCGCCCAGCCTGTCAGTGGGTCTCGCACCGCCTCGCACCCCGATTGACCGTGACTGACCGCTCGATCTGGCACGGATCTGGCACTCGCGGTACCGCCCACACGCGCCTTGTAAGTTCGATCACGGCCCGGAGGCGGCCTCGGCCTACCGCTTCTGTGCCTTGAACCAGCGGATCGCGATGATGGCTAGTCCGACGACGGCGATGAGCGTGACAGCTGTAGCGATCTCGGCGCCCAGGGGCATTGCTCCGAACACGTGCGTCTCCCTCGTTGAGTGGCTGCAATCGCCTGCAGATACGCGCTCGGGTTCTCGCGTGGGATGACCATGACATGCCATCCGGCGCTCGTACCCTCCAAGGCGAAAGCCTTGAGGATCTTCTGAGCTCGGCCTCTACACATGCGGAGGCGTGCAGCTCGCATCGCCGAGCCCGAATCCTGACCTCAGTCGCTAAGGCCAAAGATCCTTCCCACCCGCCCTACAGGGCAAGCCAGTTCAGATGTCACCCCATCGTGCAGCAGACCCAGGCGCTGGGCACGACAGGCGTATCCATCGTGGTGTTCCCGCGGGTCAACGCGGACATGCACGGCACCCCGCGTGGGACAGCCACATCGAGACCCTGCAGAAGGCGGACGTAAGGCTCGTCTATGGCCCTGACGTCTGGCCACTCTACGAACCCAGGGAAGGGCCAGCAGCTCGAGAGCTCCCCTGGGCCACGATCGTGGAAGCCCTCCATCACGGGACGGCCCAGCCTGCTTGACACCCGCTTTAGGAGTTCGACCGCGCCGTCTGCTCACCGGGGCGCCGAACCTACGGCACGGTGCAGTGCGCACCCCGGGATGCGATCAAGTCCGCTTCGGTCTGCCTACGTTGCCGTCAGAGACTGCCGTCATCGCGACTCCGGCAGGCCGGAATCCCCGCTGCCCACGGCCAAGGAGCAGCAGCCCGGACAGGTCGTCGACCTGATGGCAGCCCTGAACGCGTCGGTGCAGGCCAAGGAGGCCCGCGGCGATCGGAGAAGCACGCCACCGTCCACGAGATGAATCCCCGCAAGAAGAAGACTGCCGACCGGAAGCCACGCAGCGCCTGGACTACCCGAGCACCCCGAACTCGGTGTCGGGCCGGCAGTGGATGCAGGCCCGGAACCCTTCATCAAGGGCGGCGAGTGCCTGCTCGCGGCTGATCAACCGCTGTCATTTCCCGGGGGCGTAGCACCCGCCAACGCGGACCCCGATGACGCACGGGACGTTCCCGGTATGCCCGAGTATTCCACTTCACCACGATATGTCTGGAATGGCATTATTTAAGGATGGGGGTAGGTGCCGAAGCCTTTCACCTACAGCGGAAGGGTTGCCGTGAGCGCTCCGCGGGAAATTCCGGGTCGTCCCGGTGGTGACGTGGGTGATGCGCTTCTGACTGCCCTGTTCACCGAGTCCCCGATCGGCCTGCACATTTTGGATACCGGGCTGCGCCTCGTGTACTTCAACCCCGCTGCGCGCCGCATCCGAGCCTTCCCGATGGAGGAACTCCTCGGCTGCACGCTGTCGGAGATGCTGCGTGCCTTCGGTCTGGAAGAGGAGGCCGACGGCATCGAGGCCCTGGCGCGTGAGGTGCTGGAAACCGGCATGCCCAGGCGCGATGTCCTGGTGACGCTGCGCTCCCGCTACGAGCCGTATGCCGAGGTCACTGGGTCGGTCTCCTGGTACCGGCTGAATGACGCGCGAGGGCAGCCCCTGGGGGTGGCCGCGGCGATCGTGGATGTCACCGAGCGTTACCAGGCCCGGGCGCGGTTGGCTCTGCTGCACCGGGCCAGCACTCGGATCGGCACGACGTTGGACGTCTTCCAAACGGCGCAGGAGCTGGTCGACGCGGCCGTCCCGCATTTCGCCGACACCGCCACGGTTGATCTTCTTGACCCGGTGCTGCGCGGCGAGGCTCCTGAGCCCGGACCGCTGATCGAGGGCATTGCGCTGCGGCGCGCGGGCTGGCATTCCATGCACGACATCGAGGACTCACGGATCCCGATGGCCGGGGAGATCAGCGGCTTCCCGGCCGGATCGCCATACCGTCAGGCCATGGCAGACCTTCGTCCCTGCCTGGTCAGCAAGCTGGACGCGGACGCTGCCTGGCTGGCCGACGACCCGTTCCGCTACCGGCTGCTGGCAGCCGTCCAGGTGCGCTCGATGATTGTGGTTCCGCTGCGTGCCCGCGGCCTCGTTCTGGGCCTCGCCTGTTTCTACCGCTGGCGCTCCCAGGACGCATACGAGGACGACGACCTTGCCCTCGCCGCGCAGCTGTCTGCCCACACCGCACTATGCCTGGACAATGCGCGGCTCTACAGTCGCGGCCGCTCGGCCGCCCGCATCCTCCAGATGAGCCTCAGGCCCCTGGAAGCCCCGGCCCACAGCGCCGTGGAGACCGCACACTGTTATCCGCCCTCCGGCTCCGGCGGCGACTGGTCCGATGTCATCCCCCTGCCCGGCGCCCGGGTCGCTCTGGCGGCCGGCACCGTCGCCGGAGACGGTATCCGTGCCGCGGCTGCCATGGGCGAGCTGAGAGCTGCCATCGGCGCCCTGGCCGCTCTGGACCTGGCACCGGATGAACTTCTTCAGCGCCTGCACGAACTCGTCACCTGGCTCAGCGGCCAGGAACACCCCACCCCGGAGGCCGGACCGCGCACCGCGACCGTGGACGCCACCTGCACCTATGCCGTCCACGACCCCGTAACGCGGCACTGCGCCCTGTCTGCGGCGGGTAATCGGCAGCCGGTCTTCGTCCTGCCGGACGGCACCGTGCAGCTCGACGACATCCCGCAAGGACCAGTACTCGGGCAGGGACGACCCACCTACCAGGCAACGGAACACGAACTGCCCGAGGGCACCGTCCTCATCGTCACCAGCGCTGGCGCCCAACGGAACAATCGCGCGCCGCAGAACACCACCCGGACACTGGACCAGGTCCAGGCCGCCTTCAAGTCCGGCATCGGCTCACTCCAGGAAGCCTGCAACACCCTCATGGGCATCCTGACCCCCCAGCCCCCTGAGCCCGGCGCGGCCCTGCTGCTGGCAAAAACCCGCGCCCTCGGCCCCGGGCAACTGGCGTCCTGGACCCTGCAACCCGCCCCCGAGTACGTGGCCCAGGCACGCAAGCACGCCGCCGACCAGCTCGCCGCATGGAACCTCGACGACCTCACCCCCACCACCGAACTCGTCGTCAGCGAACTGGTCACCAACGCACTCCGCTACTCCGACGGACCCATCGGACTACGACTGATCCGAGACCGAACGCTGACCTGCGAGGTCTCCGACACCAGCAGCACGGCCCCACAACTACGCCGCGCCGAGGACAACGATGAAGGCGGCCGCGGCCTGTTCCTCACAGGACAGCTCACCCAGCGCTGGGGCACCCGCCCCACCCGACGCGGAAAGATCATCTGGGCCGAGCAGGCTCTTCCCGAACCCGTCACCGCACCGCCGCCCTCCTCATAGCGCAAGAACGCCTGCCCGGCTGCCGGCCAAGCAGACCATCGACAGCCATGCCCTGAAGCGGCAGCGGCTGCCCCACCTCGCCGGTGCCACTCGGTCACGAGCTTGACGGCCAGCGTCCGGGGTCACCACCTACGAAAGTGACGGGCTGTCAGTCGGAGGCGGCATCATGAAGACGATGAGCGAGGTTCCGGCTTGTCGGAGGTGTGGCCGTCCGGGCGGGCTCCTCCTCATGGTCGTTGTCCTTGGCTTTTGCGCTTGCGGACTGAGCGGGACCTCATGCATGCGCACCGACGCCGATCCGCTGAGGCCAGCAGATTTACAGAGGGCTCCCGTTATCCCCTCTCACCTGCAGCTTCTCCGTTGCTAGGCACCCCTGGGCACACCTGGGCACACCTGGGGACCTGTCAACGTCGGCCAACGGCCCTTGCGCCTTGATCGATCGTTCACTGAGGTCCGGCGCTGACCGCTGCGGTTCGTGCTTGTTGGTGTCAGCCGCTGGTGTCAGACGCCGCATGCAGTCTTGACAAGGCTTACTTCGCCGCTCTACAGCACCCGTCCTACTCCTCCGGGTCCCACGCGCGGAGCAGGTCGAACAAACCTGCGTCTCCCTCGATCTGCAGGGAGTCCGCCGGGATACGGTCGTACACGAAGAGAACCAGCTCACTGGCCGTGCCGCGAACGGAGACGCCAACCGCGTTCGGGCCCTCGTCGGCAACGGCGACAGGCGTCTTGCCGGGCGCGGAGATACGGGTGGAGCGTGCGCCGTCGCCGTCGACCGTGAGGCACCAGGAGCGACCCTCGGTAGCGTGGAAGTCGAAGGCAGTGGGCTTGTGCGGCCAGGCACTCGTCGTTGCGACGCAGGTGGACAGGAACTCCTCGACACCGTCGAGTGCCACCTCATCCGGCAGCGGCTCCGGGGCACCCACAGGGACCTGGGCGTCGTAGGTGTGCACCGCGATCTGCTGGAGCTGGTGCCGGGCGACGGCGCCACAGGTCTGCGGCGACTGGGACGCACCCCACCACGTCCAGCAACCGCGATCCGGGCCGGCCTTCCGCAATGCGTCCAGCAGTTGCTCCGTGGACTCCGCCAACCAGGCCAGCAGGGCCTCGCGCTCCCGAGGCGCAGCCGGGGCGCCCTCCGCTGCGGACTTGGCCGGAGCAGGCCCTGCGGCGACGGTGGCGGCCCAGGCGCGGCGCCCCTCGCCGATGTGCTGCGCCAGATCGAACAGCGTCCACTCGGGGCAGGTCGGCACCTGTACGTCGAGGCTGGGCGCGGAGGCGACCGCGGCGCGGAAGGCAGTCGACCGTTCGTCGATCAGTCGCAACAGAACGGGGAACGTAAGTGTCGTTGTCACATGGACTCCCTATCACCGTGTTCCGACAATCGGACAGTGATTTTCACAGCGGAGGCACCGAGCGCGCGGCACGGGCCGGGCGCCCTCAGATGACGCCGTGTCCACATTCTGAAACGATCAGTGAGTCACGCAACGCCGCACCGGCAAGGCCTCATTAGCCGCTCTTACCGTGCCCAATTCGAGGTTTCCGATTGACTCGCGGGTCTGGCTCCGACAGGAACCACAACTGTCCCTGCTGTCATCCCGTCCGCCTTCGGCCCACACACCGTGGAGCGGGCGTGGTTCAGGGCGTCAAGGTGGAGCGCGCCACTGTACGAACGACCTTGACGCCCTGGGCCGCGGCTGCTCGGCTCTGCCTGGGTCGAAGGTGGTCGGGATGGCAGCCTCCGACACTCGCCACGATGTGCCGGCACTCGCATACATCGCCCCCCGGTTCCCCCGACGTCTGATCGCCGAACGACGGATCGTGTTCGTGAAGATGGGGTGGCATGTCCGCATCCCCGAGAGCGCGTTGACGGACTTTGTCGCCATGCCTGCGCCCTGAGCTTGGGAATCACCGTGCTTCTGACGGTCATTGACCGCCTGAGCAGCAGTAGCGGGCACCAAGAGGCGTCCTGGGGCTCGCCCTGGCACCCGCTGTTGACCGTGGTGTACCGGCTTGACGGGCACGGATCGGGCACGCGGATGAGTACCGTTTCAGGAAGCGAGGTGGGGCGAGTCGTGCGCCGACCTGCGAGGGACCTACTCACTTCGCCCGGGGCGTCTCCCGATGTCCCCAGCCCTGGGCCCGCCAGATCAGCAAGAGGCCAGCCAGCATGAGCAGGCTCTGGCCATGGAAGGGCACCAGCCACGCCGCCGCGAGATTCGCCGCGATCAACAACGCCCCAGCACCCCATACGCGCGGCTGTTTCACACCCTTGCGCACCCAAGGGAATGCGATGCGCCCAGTCGTCATGGCCAGTGCACCCGTCACGCCCAGTATCAACGCCATCACGAGAATGATTACAAGAACGACAGACGACACACAGCCTCCCTTGGCGCCTTCACTTAGGCACTCGCTCTGATGATCTCAGCGCTCAACAACGGGGCACAATGCCGAATCCTGGCAGCGGGCATCCCCACTTGGAGACTGCGGGCCCCCTTTAGTACTCCAGCCGGACTTCTCCATTACCGCTGGTCAACGGCTTGAGTGTGGGGATTGTAGCGGGGTGGGTTTGGCTGCGGGGCGGTCTTG
>NZ_JBHVWN010000014.1:0-123554 GCF_042882275.1 Streptomyces sp. NPDC058231
CCCGCGGGGGGGGGGCCCCCCGACATCCGCGGGCCCCCCCCACCTCCTCGTCTCCTGGGCCGGGCGCCGGTCAGTGGCCTCTCGCGCCGCCGCGGTTCTGGCCCTGGCCGCCGTGCTGTGCCCCGTTGTTCCCGCCGATCAGGTCAGGCGAGATGTCGGCGAACGGGTCGTCGGTGGTGTCGCCGTCGTGCCTGTCCCTGCCCCGCTCCTCGTCGTCCCTCGGCTCGTCCGGGATGTCGACGGTGTTGAAGCCCGGAGCGGGCTGGCCGTCGAGCGCGCTCGTCATGGCGTCGCGCCAGATGGGTCCGGGGACCTCACCGCCGTACACCTTGTCCCGGTACACGCCACCGATGTTGATGCCCACCATCTTGACCTCCTGGGTCGGACTGCCGACCCAGACGGCGCCGGACATGTTCGGCGTGTAGCCGACGAACCAGGCGTTCCTGCGTTCATCGGTCGTACCCGTCTTGCCCGCGCTGTCGCGGCTCTGCAGACCGGCCTCCTGGCCGGTACCGGAGTCGATCACGCCGAGCAGCAGCGTGTTGACGGTGTCCGCCACGGTCGGCGTCATCGCCTGTGTGCAGGTCGACTTCGGCACGGGGAGGGAGGAGCCGTCCGCCTTCTTCACCGACTCGATGGCGACCGGTGTGCAGTACGTGCCGTGGTTGGCGAACGTGGCGTAGGCGCTGGCCATCGTCAGCGGCGAGAGGCCCTTCGAGCCCAGCGCGATGGCGGGGACCTCGGGGAGCTTGTCCCCGTTGCCCTGCACCACTCCGAGCTTGTCGATCATCTTCATGACCGGGCAGAGGCCGATGTCCTGCACCATCTGGATGAAGTAGGTGTTGACCGACTTGGCCATCGCCTCCTTCATCGCGTACGGCCCGCGCTCCGAATCGTTCTCGTTCGGAACGCGCTCGCCGTTCAGGTTCACGTACGGCTTGCCGCTGCAGGTCTGCACCGTCGGATAGGGCATCTCGTACGGGGCCGGGTAGACCTGCGTCGCGGGCTTGCCCGCCGTTATGGCCGCGGCGGCCACGAACGGCTTGAACGTCGACCCGGTCGGGAAGCCGTAGTTCGAACCGCCCATGTCCTTGTTGACCGAGTAGTTGTACTGGGTCTCGTCCGGCCCGAAGCCGTACGGCTTGGACTGGCCCATGCCCATGATCTTGCCGGTGCCGGGCTGGACCAGCGTCACGGCGGTGGCGACCTTGTCCTTCTTGTAGACGTGGCTGCTGATCGAGTCCTGCACGCCTGCCTGGGCCTGCGGGTCGAGCGTGGTGCGGATCGTGAGCCCGCCCCGGTTCCAGACCTTCGCGCGCTCCTCCTGGGTCTTGCCGAAGACCGGGTCGGTGAGGAAGATCTTGCGCACGTAGTCGCAGAAGAATCCGGCCCCGCTGGCGGCGGTGATGCAGCCGTTCTGCGGCTTGCTGACCTTCAGCTTGATCGGCGTGGCCTGCGCCTTCCTGGCCTCGGCCCGGGTGATGTCGCCGACGTCCGCCATGCGCTGCAGCACGGTGTTGCGACGCTTGGTCGCCTCCTCCGTGTCGTTGACCGGGTCATAGCGGCTCGGGGACTGGACGATGCCGGCCAGCAGCGCGGCCTCCTCCAGCTTCAGGTCCTTCGCCGGCTTGGAGAAGTAGCGCTGGGAGGCGGCTTCGATGCCGTACGCCTGCTGCCCGAAGAAGGTGATGTTGAGGTAGTTCTCCAGGATCTTCTTCTTGCCGAGCTCTTCCTCGACCTGGATCGCGTACTTCAGCTCCTGGACCTTGCGGCCCAGCGTCTGCTGGGTGGCCTGCGCGACCTTGTCGGGGTCGTCACCCGCCTCCTCGACGAAGACGTTCTTGACGTACTGCTGGGTGAGGGTGGACGCGCCCTGCGCGGTACCGCCCTCCTGCACGTTGCGGTTCATCGCGCGCAGGACGCCCTTGAGGTCGATCGCCCCGTGCTGGTAGAACCGGGCGTCCTCGATCGCGATGATCGCCTTCTGCATGTACGGCGAGATGTCCTTCAGCGGCACCACCGTGCGGTCGCGCGAGTAGACCGTGGCGAGCGCGCCGCCCTTGTTGTCCAGGATCGTGGTGCGCTGGCTCAACGGTGGAGTCTTGAGGTTGGCCGGGATCTCGTCGAATCCCTCGACCGTCCCCTTCGCGGTGAGCCCCAGAGCTCCGGCGGCCGGCAGCGCGATGCCTGCGAGCACGACTCCGGAGAGTGCGGCGACACCGAGGAACTTGGCGGCCTGCTGGGTCGCGGTGAGACCCCCGCCCGAGCGGTTCTTTGGCATGGGGGCAGCCTACGTTCTCATTCGCCGGACACGCGTATATGCGTTGGCCTAAGCTGCTCTCAACTGTCACAGCAGTCCGGTTCCGTATCAACCCCCCTGCATCATCCGGCCGTGACCCACCCGTGACTCGGCCACGACCTCGGGCGCCCCCGAATCCGCCCGTTGTCCCACCGAACATCCCTTACGTCCCAGGTGATCTGTCCCGTTTCTCCTGGGATAGTCGCTGATGTCCTTGCATCACTCCCCTGGGTGATCTGCCGCGTACGCATAGTCCGTTCGGGCCATTCAAGATTGGGCCCGAAGGGGGTGTTGTGCTGTCGCTGCCTTCCGTAACGTCCTCAACTGGCAGCGGTGAATATGCCGCTACCGCCGTGGGGGAGCCTCGATTCGGGAGAGGACGGCGCCGGGATGGGCTGGGTAACCGACTGGAGTGCGCAGGCAGCCTGCCGCACTACCGATCCGGATGAACTGTTCGTACAAGGGGCAGCGCAGAACAGGGCCAAGGCGGTGTGCACCGGATGCCCGGTGCGGACCGAGTGCCTGGCCGATGCGCTGGACAATCGCGTCGAATTCGGCGTGTGGGGCGGAATGACCGAGCGGGAGCGTCGCGCACTGCTGCGCAGACGGCCCACCGTGACGTCCTGGCGCCGACTGCTGGAGACCGCTCGCAGTGAGTACGAGCGGTCCACGGGCATCCTGCCGGCGGCGATCGGTCTGGACGACGACGCACTGCACGAGACGTACGCCGCCGTGGGGTAGCCGATCGGGGGCCGCCGGTCGTCCGGGCGGTTACGCAGCTCCGGCCGGGGTCGAATCGGTTGCGAGCCGGTCTCCGATGGCCCGCAACCCGGCGAGGTCATGCACATCACCGGGCAGCGCGGCGACTTCGGTCACGGCAACCTCCGGGTGCAGTGAGGCGAAGCGCTCGCGGGTGTGCTGCTCACGCGCGACGACCTGCATGCGTTCAGCATGCAGCCGCAGCAGACCAGCGGTCAGCTGTTCGACGGAGACCAAGTCGGCTTTCGTGCCGGGCGCTTGATCGATTTCAGGCGTTCTGCTGTGCTCGGAACGGGCGGGGGAGGGCGTCGACTCGGGGTCTTCGGGGGAGATGACTGCCGAGTCGGCCGGGTCACGAAGTCCAGCCTTCCCGGCCGCCTGATCCACAATGCCGATGTCGTCAAGATTTTCTGCGGCGGTCAGCGCGTGCTCGGCGGAGAGCCGGGCGGCGTCGCTGCCGTGGACCCGGTTGAGGACCAGCCCGGCCAGCGGCATCTCCTCGGCGGCCAGCCGTTCCACGAAATAGGCGGCCTCACGCAGCGCGTCCCGCTCCGGCGTGGCGACGACGAGGAACGCCGTGCCGGGGGCCTGCAGCAGTCTGTACGTGGCGTCTGCCCTGGTCCGGAAACCGCCGAACATGGTGTCCATCGCCGCGACGAATGTCTGCACGTCACGCAGGAACTGGCCGCCGAGCAGCTTGCCGAGGGTCCCGGTCATCATCGACATGCCGACGTTGAGGAACTTCATCCCCGCCCGGCCGCCCATCTTCGCCGGGGCCATCAGCAGTTTGATGAAAGTCCCGTCCAGGAACGAGCCGAGCCGCTTGGGCGCGTCCAGGAAGTCCAGTGCGGAACGCGACGGCGGGGTGTCCACGATGATCAGGTCCCACTCGTTGCGCGCCCGCAGCTGCCCCAGCTTCTCCATCGCCATGTACTCCTGCGTGCCCGCGAAACCGGCCGACAGGGACTGGTAGAAGGGGTTCTCCAGGATCGCGCGGGCCCGCTCGCCCTCCGCGTGCGCCTCGACGATCTCGTCGAAGGTCCGCTTCATGTCGAGCATCATGGCGTGCAGCTCACCGGCGCCCTCGCCGTCGATGCCCGGCACCCGGCGCGGAACGTTGTCCAGCGAGTCGATGCCCATGGACTGGGCCAGCCTGCGGGCCGGGTCGATCGTGAGCACCACGACCTTCCGGCCGCGCTCGGCCGCCCGTACGCCCAGCGCGGCGGCGGTCGTGGTCTTGCCGACGCCGCCCGAGCCGCAGCACACGATGATCCGGATGCCCGGGTCGTCGAGCAGCGCGTCGGCGTCCAGCGCGGGCGCGACGGCGCTGCCGGGGGTTGCGCCGGTGCCGGTCCGTGTTCCGGCACCCGTCTTCGTACCCGCTGTCATGAACCCGCCCCTCGGCCCGTCTCTTCGCCCACGCCCTGCTTGCGGAGCTCGACCGCCAGGTCGTACAGCCCGGGCAGGTCCACACCTTCGCCGATCAGCGGGAGTTCGCTGGTCGGCAGCCCGAGGCCGGCGAGGACCGTCCGCTGTTCACGCTCCAGCTCGACCCGCTGGGCATGCTCGGCGGCCTGCTCGACCAGGGGGCGTACCAGCGCCGCGGAACCGGTCACGCCCGCCCGGGTCAGCGCCTTGGCGATCTCCTTGCGGCGGCCGCCCGAGGCGGTGCGGAGCGTGTCCTCGTCCAGCAGGTGCGGGCGCACCATGTTCACGACGACCCGGCCCACCGGCAGTTCGGCCGCCCGCAGCTCCGCGATGCCGTCCGCGGTCTCCTGGACCGGCATCTCCTCCAGCAGCGTCACCAGATGGACCGCCGTCTCGGGGCTCTTCAGCACCCGCATCACGGCCTGTGCCTGATTGTGTATCGGGCCGATCCTGGCCAGCCCCGCCACCTCGTCGTTCACGTTGAGGAAGCGCGTGATTCGGCCGGTGGGCGGTGCGTCCATGATCACGTAGTCGTAGCTGTACCGGCCCTGCCTGTCCTTGCGGCGCACGGCCTCACAGGCCTTGCCGGTCAGCAGGACGTCGCGGACACCGGGCGCGATCGTGGTGGCGAAGTCGATCGCGCCGAGCTTCTTCAGCGCCCGGCCGGCGCTGCCGAGCTTGTAGAACATCTGGAGGTAGTCGAGGAGTGCGCGCTCGGCGTCGATCGCCAGGGCGTACACCTCGCCGCCGCCCGGTGCGACGGCGATCTTGCGCTCCTCGTACGGAAGCGAATCCGCCTCGAAGAGCTGGGCGATGCCCTGTCTGCCCTCGACCTCGACGAGGAGGGTGCGCCTGCCCTCGGTCGCGAGGGCGAGCGCGAGGGCGGCGGCGACCGTGGTCTTACCGGTACCGCCCTTGCCGCTGACGACCTGGAACCTGCTCACGTATTCGAGCCTAACCAGTCGGGCCCCGGGCTACGCACGAGGCCGTGCGTGCCAGGCATTACAGTCGGCCTATGACCAAGTGGGAATACGCGACCGTGCCCCTTCTCGTGCACGCGACCAAGCAGATTCTGGACACCTGGGGCGAGGACGGCTGGGAGCTGGTCCAGGTCGTTCCCGGCCCGAACAACCCCGAGCAGCTCGTGGCCTACCTGAAGCGGGAGAAGGCGTGATGGCGGGCGCGGTCGAGGCGAAGCTCGCCGAACTCGGGCTGACGCTCCCGGACGTGGTGCCGCCGCTCGCCTCTTACCAGCCGGCCGTTCAGTCCGGGGTGTACGTGTACACCTCGGGCCAGCTGCCGATGGTGGACGGCAAGCTTCCGGTCACCGGCAAGGTCGGTGCGGAGGTCACGCCGGACGAGGCCAAGGAGCTGGCGAAGACCTGCGCGCTCAACGCGCTGGCCGCCGTGAAGTCTGTCGCCGGTGATCTGGACCGGATCAAGCGGGTCGTGAAGGTCGTGGGCTTCGTCGCCTCGGCAACCGACTTCACCGGGCAGCCCGGCGTCATCAACGGCGCGAGCGAGCTGCTGGGCGCGGCGCTCGGCGACAAGGGCGTGCACGCGCGCAGCGCCGTGGGCGTCGCGGTGCTGCCGCTGGACGCGCCGGTCGAGGTCGAGGTGCAGGTCGAGCTCTCCGAGGCCTGATCCGCTGCCGCAGTGGCGGGCGCATCCGTGATCAATGGTCCCGTCCGGTCGGTGCGACCGGGCGGGATCACGCGTACCGCCTGACGTGCGGGCGGAGCACGCGGGGGCCGTGGTCGCGGACGGACGGGCAGGCAGGAACCGCTCCCCTGCCCACCGGGACCGTGTGCCGGGGGCGGCACGTAGCTTGTGCCCTTGGCGCCTCTCGAACATCGTCGCGGTTCCGGATAGCCTCCGGCCATGTCCAATGGTCAGTGGTACCCACCGGAATGGCCCGACCGGATCCGGGCACTTGCCGCAGGTGAGCTGACGGCCGCGACGCCCCGGCGTGCGGCCACCGTCATGCTGCTCCGGGACCCCGCCGGCACCGAGGGCGGGCCCACCGTCCACATGATCCGCCGCCGCGCCTCCATGGCGTTCGCCGGAGGCGCGTACGCCTACCCGGGCGGCGGGGTCGACCCGCGTGACGACGACCGCCTCGTCGGCTGGGCGGGGCCCGCACTGGAGGACTGGGCCGAGCGGCTCGGCGTCGGTACGGCCGCGGAGGCGCAGGCCATCGTCTGTGCGGCGGTCCGCGAGACGTACGAGGAGGCGGGTGTCCTCCTGGCCGGTCCGACCGCCGGCACCGTGGTCGGCGACACCACGGGCACCGACTGGGAGGCGGACCGGGAGGCCCTGGTCGCCCGCGAGCTGTCCTTCGCCGAATTCCTGGACCGGCGCGGGCTCGTACTCCGGTCCGATCTGCTCGGTGCGTGGGCCCGCTGGATCACTCCGGAGTTCGAACCCCGACGCTATGACACCTGGTTCTTCGTCGCCGCGCTTCCCGAGGGCCAGCTCACCCGCAACGCCTCCACCGAAGCCGACCGGACGGTGTGGATCGCCCCCGCGGACGCCGCCGACGGGTACGACAGGGGCGAACTGCTGATGATGCCGCCGACCGTGTCGACGCTGCGTCAGCTGCGTCCGTACGGGACCGCCGCCGAGGCGCTGAAGGCCGCGTCGGCCCAGGACCTCACCCCCGTGCTCGCACAGGCCCGGCTGGACGGTGGCGAACTGGTGCTGAGCTGGCCGGGGCACGACGAATTCACCAAACACATCCCGACCGGAGATGGTTCCGCATGAGCGAAGCAGCAGTGCTGCCCGGGCAGCCGCGCGGCGGGGTCGTCTCCGGCCCCGCCACCGCCCGTACGGTCAACGTCCTCGCGCCCAACGCCTCGGCGATGACGCTCGACGGCACCAACACCTGGCTCGTCGCCGAGCCCGGCTCCGACCTCGCGGTCGTCATCGACCCGGGCCCGCTGGACGACGGCCATCTGCGGGCCGTCATCGACACCGCCGAACGCGCCGGCCGGCGGATCGGTCTCACCCTCCTCACCCACGGGCACCCCGACCATGCGGAGGGGGCCGCGCGCTTCGCCGAACTCACCCGTACGAGGGTGCGTGCCCTGGACCCGGCGCTGCGCCTGGGGGACGAGGGGCTGACGGCGGGCGACGTGATCACCGTCGGAGGGCTCGAACTGCGGGTGGTCCCGACCCCCGGCCACACCTCCGACTCGCTCTCCTTCCATCTGCCCGCCGACCGGGCGGTGCTGACCGGCGACACGATCCTCGGACGCGGCACCACGCTCGTCGCCCACCCGGACGGGCGGCTCGGCGACTATCTCGACTCGCTGCGGCGGCTGCGTTCGCTGACGGTCGACGACGGGGTGGCCACGGTGCTGCCGGGGCACGGTCCGGTTCTGGACGACGCGCAGGGCGCCGTCGAGTTCTACCTCGCCCACCGCGCGCACCGGCTCGCCCAGGTGGAGACGGCCGTGGAGGCGGGGCACGCATCGGCCGCCGAGGTGGTGGCGCACGTGTACGTGGACGTGGACCGGTCGCTGTGGCCCGCGGCGGAGCTGTCGGTGCGGGCGCAGCTGGACTATCTGCGCGAGCACGGGCTGATCTGAGGAAGCGCGGGCCGGTCCGGCGGACGGGGCGCCGGTGGGCGCTCCGTGTCCCCGGTGGGGTGCCGGGGCCCGTCGCAGGCCCGATACGCCGCGAGGCCCCGCCGTCCGGCGGGGCCTCGCGTACGAGAGGGGTGTCCGGCTAGCGCGAACGCTTCGCCAGACGCTCCACGTCCAGAAGGATCACGGCGCGCGCCTCCAGGCGCAGCCAGCCGCGGCCCGCGAAGTCGGCCAGCGCCTTGTTGACCGTCTCGCGGGAGGCGCCGACGAGCTGGGCCAGCTCCTCTTGGGTCAGGTCGTGGACGACGTGGATGCCTTCCTCCGACTGGACGCCGAACCGGCGCGACAGGTCGAGGAGGGCCCGGGCCACACGGCCCGGTACGTCGGAGAAGACCAGGTCGGACATCTGGTCGTTGGTCTTGCGCAGGCGGCGGGCGACGGCGCGCAGCAGGGCCGTGGCCACCTCGGGGCGGGCGTTCAGCCAGGGCTGCAGGTCGCCGTGGCCGAGGCCGAGCAGCTTGACCTCGGTCAGCGCTGTCGCGGTCGCGGTGCGCGGGCCCGGGTCGAAGAGCGACAGCTCACCGATCAGTTCGCCGGGGCCGAGAACTGCCAGCATGTTCTCGCGTCCGTCGGGGGACGTGCGGTGGAGCTTCACCTTGCCCTCGGTGACCACATACAGGCGGTCGCCCGGGTCGCCCTCGTGGAAGAGTGCGTCGCCGCGTGCGAGGGTCACCTCACTCATCGAGGCGCGGAGCTCCGCGGCCTGTTCATCATCGAGCGCCGCGAAAAGCGGGGCGCGCCGCAGAACGTCGTCCACGAGTTCTCTCCTTGTCGGCCTGTCCAGGGAACCGTGGTCCCCATCATGCCGGACGGTAAAACAGTGCGATCAATCACAAACCAGTTTGACGCACCTGCGTGCCCGACCGTGCGGCAGGGGGCCGATTGGGGGTGGATCCGCGGTGACCGGGGCGGATGTCAGTGCCTGGCCCTAGGCTGGCCGGGTGTCCGGAACGCCGGTGAGAGCGTAGGCCAAGGGGGCTGATGGGGTGTCGGAAGGCCGTAATTCCGCTGTGGGCGAACAGTCCGCGAATCGACCGGCAAAAGCCACAAAACGGGCGGCAGGGAAGCCGGTGAAGCCCGACGGTGCGGCGAAGGAGCCCGCGTCGGCGGGGGCGGCGGAAGCCGTGGCGAAGCCCGTGGCGACGACGGGACGGAGGGCAACGGTGAAGCCGGTGAAGCCGGAATCGCACCTCGCGATGGTCCGCCGCGCCCGCCGGATCAACCGCGAGCTCGCCGAGGTCTACCCGTACGCGCATCCCGAGCTCGACTTCCGTAACCCGTTCGAGCTCCTCGTCGCCACGGTCCTGTCCGCGCAGACCACCGACCTGAGGGTCAACCAGACGACGCCCGCGCTGTTCGCCGCGTATCCGACCCCGGAGGACATGGCGGCCGCGGTACCGGAGGAGCTGGAGGAGATCATTCGGCCGACCGGATTCTTCCGCGCCAAGGCGAAGTCGCTGATGGGTCTCTCCGCGTCCCTCAGGGACAACTTCGGCGGCGAGGTCCCCGGGCGGCTCGTGGACCTCGTCACGCTGCCCGGAGTCGGCCGCAAGACCGCCAATGTCGTGCTCGGCAACGCCTTCGGGGTCCCCGGCATCACGGTCGACACCCACTTCGGCCGGCTGGTCCGCCGCTGGAAGTGGACGGAGCAGGAGGACCCGGAGAAGGTCGAGGCGGAGATCGCCGAGATCTTCCCCAGAAGCGAGTGGACGATGCTCTCGCACCGCGTCGTCTTCCACGGCCGCCGCATCTGCCACGCCCGTAAGCCCGCCTGCGGTGCCTGCCCGATCGCTCCGCTCTGCCCCTCGTACGGCGAGGGCGAGACGGACCCGGAGAAGGCCAGGAAGCTCCTGAAGTACGAGATGGGCGGCCGGCCCGGCCAGCGGCTGAGCCCGCCGCCCGACTATCCGGGCGAGCCGGCGCCCGCGCTGGGAGCCGGGGTGACGGTGGCGCCCGCTCCGGAACGAAATGCGCGACCGCAGGCGTTGTGAGACGAGGGGTGCCCATGAAGACGCACGAACAGAGCCAGGCACCGGAGCGCGAGGACCGCGACGCCGACGCAGGCGGCGGCCGTGACGATGCCGTCGCCGTCACGGCCGACGGGCTGCCCGGCTGGCTCGCCCCCGTCGCACGCGCCGCGCGGACCATCGAGCCCCAGCAGCTCAGCCGTTTCCTGCCGCCGGACAACGGCACCGGGCGGCAGTCCGCCGTCCTCATCCTGTTCGGCGAAGGGGAGCGCGGGCCCGAGCTGCTTCTGATGGAGCGTGCCGGATCCCTGCGTTCCCACCCCGGGCAGCCGTCCTTCCCCGGCGGCGCCCTGGACCCGGAGGACGGCGACCAGGCGACCACGGGGCCGCTCAGGGCCGCTCTGCGGGAGGCCGAGGAGGAGACCGGCCTCGATCCGCGGGGCGTCCAGATCTTCGCCGTGCTGCCCCGGCTCTACATTCCGGTGAGCAGTTTCGTCGTGACGCCCGTACTTGGCTGGTGGCGGGCGCCGAGCCCGGTCGCGGTCGTCGATCCGGCCGAGACCGCACGGGTGTTCACGGTTCCCGTGGCGGATCTCACGGATCCGGCCAATCGGGTGACGACCGTGCAACCCAGCGGTCACCGGGGCCCGGCATTTCTGGTCGAATCCGCTCTGGTCTGGGGGTTCACCGCCGGAGTGATCGACCGGATTCTGCACTTCGCGGGCTGGGAGCGCCCCTGGGACCGGACCAGACAGGTGCCGCTCGACTGGCGCACATGACAGGCTGGCTCCGTGCTGGGCCGTACGGGTCTGCCCGACCCCAGCCGAACGAACGGGTCCGGTGACGAATCTGCGAGGCAATAGACGGTGAACGTGCTGGACATCCTGCTGCTGGCCGGCGCCGTGTGGTTCGCAGTGATCGGCTACCGCCAGGGCTTCGTCGTCGGCATCCTGTCGGTCATCGGCTTCCTGGGCGGCGGCCTGGTCGCCGTCTATCTGCTGCCGGTCGTGTGGGATCAGCTGACGGAGGGCTCCGAGGTCTCCTCCACGGCCGCCGTCGTCGCGGTCATCATCGTGATCGTGTGCGCCTCGGTCGGCCAGGCGTTCACCACCCACCTGGGCAACAAACTCCGCCGGTACATCACGTGGTCGCCGGCGCGCGCCCTCGACGCCACCGGTGGCGCACTGGTCAACGTGGTCGCGATGCTGATGGTGGCGTGGCTGATCGGTTCCGCGCTGGCCGGCACCTCGCTGCCGACGCTGGGCAAGGAGGTCCGCAGCTCCTCGGTGCTGCTCGGCATCTCCCGGGTGATGCCCACCCAGGCGTCCACCTGGTTCACCGACTTCTCCTCGGTCCTCGCGCAGAACGGCTTCCCGCAGGTCTTCAGCCCCTTCGCCAACGAGCCGATCACCGAGGTGCAGGCCCCGGACCCGGCCCTGGCCGACAGCCCCGTCGCGGCCCGTGCCAAGCAGTCCATCGTCAAGGTCGTCGGTACGGCCCCGAGCTGCGGCAAGGTCCTTGAGGGCACCGGCTTCGTGTTCTCCGACCGCCGGGTGATGACCAACGCCCATGTCGTCGGCGGGGTCGACGAGCCGACGGTCCAGATCGGCGGCCAGGGGCGGCTGTACGACGCGAAGGTCGTCCTCTACGACTGGCAGCGCGACATCGCCGTACTGGACGTCCCGGACCTCGACGCGAAGCCGCTGAAGTTCACCGACACCGACCACGACGCCGCGACGGGGAACAGTGCCATCGTCGCGGG
Source organism: Streptomyces sp. NPDC058231 (assembly GCF_042882275.1). NCBI lineage: Bacteria > Bacillati > Actinomycetota > Actinomycetes > Kitasatosporales > Streptomycetaceae > Streptomyces > Streptomyces sp. NPDC058231. Next base: position 11,863 of record NZ_JBHVWN010000014.1, read on the forward strand.
GTTCCCGGAGAACGGTTCGTACGACGTACGCTCCGCCCGCGTCCGCGGCCGCATCGACGCCGACGGCCCGGACATCTACCACCGGGGCACCGTCCGCCGCGACGTGTACTCGCTGTTCGCGACGGTCCGCCAGGGCAACTCCGGCGGCCCGCTGCTGACCCCCGACGGCAAGGTGTACGGGGTCGTCTTCGCCAAGTCGCTGGACGACCCCGACACGGGCTACGCCCTGACGGCCGACGAGATCCGCCAGGACATCACGCACGGCCGTACCGCCGGCCAGCAGGTCGACAGTCAGGCGTGTGCCCTGTAGGAGGCGGAGCGGCCCGGACGCGGTCCGGGTGATGAGGTCAGGGCCGCGTCATCCGCGAGGATGGCGCAGCCGCGCCGACACCCAGCGGGCCCGGCGGCGGAGAATGCGCGGAATGCCCAGCCGGGGATCATGCAGATCATGCACAGTGTGCACCCGGCCCTGAGGGCCGTCCCCCTCGTGAGTGCCCGGATCCGCCGTGGCGGTCGAGCGGCGATTGCGTGCTGCGTCACCGAAGTCGTGCGTCCAGCCCATACCCCGACGTCTGCCCGTGCCTCATGGTCGGTAATCGCGCAGGCGTCAGCCAATTGGCCTATGCGCCGGGCAATTGGCTGTTCGACGCACAACTGTGCTCTTTCAGCCACGGGTTGGCCGCGCAGGGTGACCGTTCCGGCAGCGCGACGAGGTGGTCGCGTGGCTACCGGTCGGGCTCGGGATCCTGGAGCCAGTTGATGAGTTCGGTCGAGAACCCGACCGGGTCCTCCTCGTGAGGGAAGTGCCCCAGACCGTCGAAAAGTCGCCAACGGTAAGGCGCTTCGACGTACTCGCCGGACCCCGCCGCGCTCCGCGTACGGGCCACCGGATCGAGTGAACCGTGCAGATGCAGGGTCGGCACCCGCACCGGCCGCTTCATCCTGCGGTTGAACTGGATGCCGTCCGGACGCGCCATGGAACGCACCATCCAGCGGTACGGCTCGATCGAGCAGTGGGCCGTCGACGGGATGCACATCGCGCGCCGGTAGACGTCCACGGTGGCGTCGTCGGGGAACCCGGGGGTCCGCGGCCCCGCCCAGTCCGTGATCAGCCTGCCCACCAACGCCCCGTCGTCCGCGACGAGCTGACGCTCCGGGACCCAGGGGCGCTGGAAACCCCAGATGTACGAGCCGGCGCGGGACTGCGCGAAGTCGGAGAGCATCGAGGACCGCCAGCGGCGCGGGTGCGGCATCGAGGAGACCACCAGTCGGCGCACCAGCTTCGGCCGCATCACCGCGGCCGTCCAGGCGAGGTAGCCGCCCATGTCGTGGCCGACCAGCGCAGCGTCCGGCTCGCCGAGCGAGCGGATCACCCCGGTGACGTCGAGGGCCAGGTTGGCGGGGTCGTAGCCCCGCGGTGTGCGGTCGCTGCCGCCCACCCCGCGCAGATCCATCGCGACGGCCCGGAAACCGGCGTCGGCGAGCGCGGTCAGCTGGTGGCGCCAGGTCCACCAGAACTGCGGGAATCCGTGCAGCAGCAGCACCAGCGGGCCGTCGCCCAGCTCCGCGATGTGGAAACGTGCTCCGTTGGCCGCCACGTCCCGGTGGGTCCACGGACCGTCGATCCGTACGGGACTGCCGGAGCCGGGGCCGGTGGGGCCGAATGCACTGGAATCGGGGACGGTCATGTGGATGAGCGTGCCACAGCGGACGCGTTGTCCTTGACCGCCGCCTTCGCCCCGGCCTTGTCCAGCTGCGTGCTGCCCGGCCCGGTGATGGCGGGACGACCGGCGCCCGCGGTGACCTCCGGACGCGGGTGCGGCTTGACACCCTGCAGCACCGCCGCCGTCTGCTTCGCCGAGGCGATGGACTTCTCCGGCGGCTTGACCTTCTTGAACTTGGCGTACCCGAAGAGCCCCAGCGCGATTCCCAGCAGGATGTACGCGCCGCCCACGATCAGGAACGACCAGGCCAGTCCGAGCCCCAGGTTGTTGATCCCGTACGCGGCCGCGAAGCTCAGAACCGGGATCGCGAAAAGGAACAGCACGCCCGTGACGATGAACGACGCACTGCCGATCACGCCCCGCTTGACGTCCTGCCGCACCTCCGCCTTGGCCAGGGCGATCTCGTCGTGCACCAGTGCGGACATCTCGGCCGTCGCCGAGGCGACCAGCTGCCCGAGACTGCGGTCGGCGCTGCCCGCGTAGTTGCCGGGGTCGCTCATCCCTGACTCCCTCTCCTGCTCTGCTCAACACATCTGGTGTCAGATCATGCCGGACTGTCCGGCTTGCTGCTCGCTGCCCCCGCCAGTTCGGCAAGGCGGCGGTGTTCCGCTGCCTTCCTCTCGTGCAGCGCGGCCATCCGGAGGTGGTACTCCGGATCGTCCTGTTCGTAGATGTCGGGCACGCCGTCCTCGTCCTCGTCGCGCTCCTCCGCCTCGTACAGCGCCCGGTAAGTACGTACCCGGAGTTTGAGCAGCACACCGGAGAGCGAGGCGGCAATCAGCGACCCCAGCAGTACGGCTGCCTTGATCTCGTTCTCGACGGACGCGTCGCCTTCGAAGGCCAGCTCGCCGATGAGCAGCGAGACGGTGAAGCCGATCCCGGCGAGCGAGGCGACCGCGAAGACGTCCGCCCAGGCCAGGTCCTCGTTCAGTTCCGCCCTGGTGAAGCGGGCGGCCAGCCATGTACCGCCGAAGATGCCGACCGTCTTGCCGACGACGAGCCCCAGCACGACGCCGAGCGTCTCGGGCCGGGTGAAGACATGCGCCAGCGCGTGGCCGGAGAGCGGGACGCCGGCCGAGAAGAGCGCGAACATCGGCACGGCCAGGCCGGCCGACAGCGGGCGTATCAGGTGTTCGATGTGCTCGCCGGGGGAGTGCTCCTCGCCCTCGCGCCGGGTGCAGCGCAGCATCAGGCCCATGGCGGCACCGGCGATGGTGGCGTGGATGCCGCTGTTGTACATCAGGCCCCAGATGACCAGGGCGAGCGGTACGTAGACGTACCAGCCGCGCACGCCGCTGCGCAGCAGGAGAAAGAAGACGGCGAGGCCGACGAAGGCCCCGGCGAGGGCGACGAAGTCGATGTGGTCGGTGAAGAAGATCGCGATGATCAGGATCGCGAACAGGTCGTCGACGACGGCGAGCGTGAGCAGGAAGGCGCGGAGCGCGGACGGCAGGGAGGTGCCGATGACCGCGAGCACGGCGAGCGCGAAGGCGATGTCGGTGGCGGTGGGTACGGCCCAGCCGGCCGTCGAGCCGCCGCCTGTCACGTTCACCAGCGTGTAGACGACGGCCGGCGCGGCCATTCCGCACAGGGCGGCGATGACGGGCAGCGCGGCGGCCTTGGGATCGCGCAGATCACCCGCGACCAGTTCCCGCTTGAGCTCGACGCCCGCGACGAAGAAGAAGACCGCGAGCAGCCCGTCGGCCGCCCAATGCTGCACGGAGAGGTTGAGGCCGAGGGATTCCGGACCGAAGTGGAAGTCGCTGAGGGCCCGGTAGCCGGTGCCGAAGGTGTTCGCCCAGATCAGCGCGGCGATGGCGGCGACCAGCAGGATGACTCCGCCGACGGTCTCGGTTCGCAGGGCGTCCGCGAGGTAGTTCCGCTCAGGGAGGGAGAGGCGCCCGAGAAAAGTGCGGCGGGGTGAAGGGGGGGTGGGGATGGGCGCGGCCACGGGTGGAGACCTCCGGGTCGGTACGGCAGCCACGGCATGGCTGATGCACTTGCCGACCAGACTTCCCGGCACACCCTGTGGAGCATTCTTGTCGTGTTGTTGACGCTGCTGTCACTGTACCGGGGGTGTGCGGGGGCGTATCCAGTGATCTTCACCTTAAATGCCCGAGGGGCACCCGGCGCGTTGCCGGATGCCCCTCGGAGCCGTACGCGTACCGCAGCCCGTCCGGTCAGTCCTCGGAGGCGGACGACGGCAGCTGCGTCTGGATGAGGTCCATCACCGAGGAGTCGGTGAGCGTGGTGACGTCGCCCAGCTCACGGTTCTCGGCGACATCGCGCAGCAGACGCCGCATGATCTTGCCGGAGCGGGTCTTCGGCAGTTCGGCCACCGGCAGGACCCGCTTCGGCTTGGCGATCGGGCCGAGGGTGGCGCCGACGTGGTTGCGCAGGTCCACGACGAGCTCGTCGGAGGCGGACGCCGTACCGCGCAGGATCACGAACGCGACGATGGCCTGGCCGGTCGTCTCGTCGGCCGCGCCGACCACGGCGGCCTCGGCGACCGACGGGTGCGACACGAGTGCCGATTCGACCTCGGTGGTCGAGATGTTGTGCCCGGACACGAGCATCACGTCGTCGACCCGGCCGAGCAGCCAGATATCGCCGTCCTCGTCCTTCTTCGCACCGTCACCCGCGAAGTACTTGCCCTCGAAGCGCGACCAGTACGTGTCGATGAAGCGCTGGTCGTCGCCCCAGATGGTGCGGAGCATCGACGGCCACGGCTCGGTGAGGACCAGATAGCCGCCCCCGCCGTTCCCCACCTCGTTGGCTTCGTCGTCGACGACGGTGGCGGAGATGCCGGGCAGGGCGTGCTGCGCGGAACCGGGCTTTGTCTCCGTGACGCCGGGGAGCGGCGAGATCATCATCGCGCCGGTCTCGGTCTGCCACCAGGTGTCCACGATCGGGCACGTGTCGGCCCCGATGTGCTTGCGGTACCAGATCCACGCCTCGGGGTTGATCGGCTCACCGACCGAACCGAGGACCCGCAGGGACGACAGGTCGAACTTGGCGGGGATGTCGTCCCCCCACTTCATGAACGTACGGATCGCGGTCGGCGCCGTGTAGAGGATCGTGACGCCGTACTTCTGCACGATCTCCCAGAAACGCCCCTGGTGAGGAGTGTCGGGCGTGCCCTCGTACATCACCTGCGTCGCGCCGTTGGCCAGCGGGCCGTAGACGATGTACGAGTGTCCGGTGACCCAGCCGATGTCGGCGGTGCACCAGTAGACATCGGTCTCCGGCTTGAGGTCGAAGACCGCGTTGTGGGTGTACGCCGCCTGCGTCAGGTAACCGCCCGACGTGTGCAGGATGCCCTTCGGCTTACCCGTCGTGCCCGAGGTGTAGAGGATGAAGAGCGGCTGCTCCGCCTCGAACGCCTCGGGAGTGTGCTCGGCGGACTGGCGTCCGGTGATCTCGTGCCACCAGACGTCGCGTCCCTCGGTCCAGGCGGTGTCCTGGCCGGTGCGCTGCACCACGACGACGTGCTCGACGCTGTCGATGCGGGAGACCGCGTCGTCGACCGCCGGCTTCAGCGCGGACGGCTTGCCCCGGCGGTAGCCGCCGTCGGCGGTGATGACGACCTTGGCGTCCGCGTCCTGGATGCGGGCGGCGATGGCGTCTGCGGAGAAGCCGCCGAAGACCACCGAGTGCGCGGCCCCGATGCGGGCGCAGGCCAGCATGGCGACAGCGGCCTCGGGGATCATCGGCAGATAGACGGCGACCCGGTCGCCCTTGCCGACACCCAGCTCGGTGAGGGCGTTGGCGGCGCGTGAGACCTCGTCCTTCAGCTCCGCGTAGGTGATCGCGCGGCTGTCGCCGGGCTCACCCTCGAAGTGGATGGCGACCCGGTCGCCGTTGCCCGCCTCGACATGACGGTCGACGCAGTTGTACGCGACGTTCAGTTTGCCGTCCGCGAACCACTTCGCGAAGGGCGGGTTGCTCCAGTCGAGCGTCTCGGTCGGCTCCTTGGCCCAGGTCAGGCGCCGGGCCTGCTCGGCCCAGAAGCCCAGCCGGTCCGCCCCGGCCTGCTCGTACGCCTCCGCTGTGACGTTGGCGTTCGCGGCCAGATCGGCAGGCGGTGCGAACCGCCGCTCCTCCTTGAGCAGATTGGCCAGGCTTTCGTTGCTCACGACATCTCCCATTCCCAGGGTGTCCGTTGTGTCCCGGGGCATAGCTCATCAGGCCAGCGGCCAGGTGACAAGTGTCTGCCGGGAATTGGTTTAGACCTGTGCCTTCGTGTATGGAGGCGCGATCCCGCTTCCGCCGGCAGGTGCGGGTGAAGCGCGGTGCAGTGCGGAAGCAGGACCACAAGGTCTCACGGACCCGAGATGAGTGGGGTTCAGCCGCGGGTACGTTCCAACTCGTCGGAGCCGAAGGGGCCGCCCGGATCGCCGGGATGGCCGGGACGGGCGAGGTGGTACGGAACGGAGGGCCGGTAAGGGTGGGTGGGGCCGTACTGCCCGGCGGACGGATACGGGTCGGTGGGGCTGTGCGGTTCACCGGGGCCCACCTGGTCGAAGACCTCGTCGATCCCGGTGCCGGCGCTCGCGTCCTCGGTCAGCAGATACGCCTGGGCCTCGCCCACATGGAAGTACATCCCATGGAGTTGCAGTGTGCCGTCGGCGAGCCGCCGCGCCACCGATTCGTGGGCCCGCAGATGGTCCAGCTGTTGGACCACATTGGTGAGGCAGAGCTGCTCCACCGCATCGGCCGGCAGCCGGCCGGCGATCCGCGCCCGGGCATGGTCGCGGGAGGCCATCCGCGCCAGGCTCGGCAGACCGTGCCGCAGCCACCGCCACAGGGACGTCTGCGGGGTGTCCGGCTTCGCGCCGAGCAGAGCCTGCATCGCGCCGCAGCCGGAGTGGCCGCAGACGGTGATGGACTCCACCTTCAGTACGTCCACCGCGTACTCGATCGCGGCGCCCACCGAGTCGTCACCGGCTTCCGAGTCCGGCGGGGGCACCAGATTGCCGACGTTCCGCACGGTGAAGAGATCGCCCGGACCGCTGGCCGTGATCATGCTCGTGACCAGACGGGAGTCGGCGCAGGTGATGAAGAGCTGGGAGGGACGCTGTCCCTCCCGGGCCAACCGGGCCAATTCGTCCCGCACCAGAGGCGCCGTATTGCGCTGGAACGAGCTCAGCCCACTGGCCAGACGGTGTGCGCCGGTCCGGCGCGGAGTGCCGCATGTCGTCGGGGCGCCGCCGGGCCGGGCGCCTGCGCCCGGAGAGGTGCCGGTGGCGGCATCAGGGGCGATTCCTGGGGAGCCGCCCGAGGTGGTCGTGGCGTCTGTCGCGTCGGTCATGGTGTCGGCCGCCGTGGGGTCGGTTGTTCGGTGGTGGTGGTCGGAGCCGGAACTTCCGGCGCTGGAGCGGGAGTCGTGGCCGGGAGCAGACGTAGGAGTGGGAGCGGAGGCGGTGTCGGCCGGGCCGTGCACGGTGCCGGTGGAATGGTGCCCGGCCGTCATGGGCCGGACATCGCTGTCGTGGGCGTGGGCGTGGGCGTGGGCGTGGGCGTGGTCGGCGTTCGCCGCCTCGGGCCGGTCATGGCAGTGGTGGTTGCGCCACGGTGTCCAGGGGCGGCAGCAGGAGTGGGCCGCCGAGGCCGGCTCGGCGATCCTGCCGCCCGATCTGCCGGTGAAGACGACCCGGCCGCCATGGGCGCTCTGGGCGTTGCTCCAGTCCTGGATCGTCTCGTACGCCGCGTGGTCCATGAAGAAGCCGTCCAGCTCGACGACCGCGTCCTCGCCTGGGGGGAGCTGACCGAGCGTCCGGCTGAGACGCGGTACCGCGAGGAACGTCAACTGGCCGCGTACGACGACCAGATGCTGCCCGTTCTGATGTGTCACCGTGATCCGGGTCCTGGTCAGCCGGTGCAGGGCGACGGCGACGGCCACCACGATCCCGATGACCACGCCCTTCAGTACGCCGAAGACCACCACGCCGGTGATCGTCGCCGCGTACACCGGGAATTCGCGGTGCCTGTGGACATTGCGGATATGGGCGAAGCTGACCATCTGGATGCCGACCATCATCACCAGCGCGGCGAGGGCGGACAGCGGGATCCGCTCCAGGACCGCGACCAGCAGTCCGGTGGCGAGCAGGACCCAGACGCCGTGCAGCACGGTGGCGGCGCGACCGGTGGCCCCGGCCCGTACGTTCGCCGAGCTCCGCACCGCGCCGCCGGACACCGCCAACCCGCCCAGCAGCCCGGACAGGACATTGGAGACGCCCTGGCCGCGCAGCTCGCGGTCGAGGTCGGAGCGCTTGGCCGGCAGGGCGGGGACCGTGGACCGGTCGGGCGGTGCGGCAGGCGTTCCGGTGCCGGCCTGCCTCGTACCGTCGGTCCGGGTGTCGGAGCCGACCACGGCCGGCCCGGTGGCGCGGTCGGCGGCCAGCTTGTCCACCGCGACCGCGGCGAGCAGCGATTCGAGGCTGGCGACCAGCATCACCGTGAACACGGCGGTGGCCAGGCCGGGTACGGAGCCCTGAGGCAGTTCGGGCAGCGCATGGGAGTCCCAGGAGGGCAGTTCGACCCGGGCGATCCCGGGCGCAGCGGCCGCTGCCACAGCCGTCGCGATCGCCACCGAGGCGAGGGCTGCCGGGATCCGTCTCACCGACCGCCCGATCCGCCCTGGGAGCCGTGGCCACATCATCAGGATCGCGATGGTCAGCCCACCGATGAGCGGGGCCGCCGGGCTCAGCCGGCCCAATTGGTCCGGCAGCGCGAAGGCGTTGGCGACGGCTGAGCTCTGAGGTGAGCCGCCGAGCACGATGTGCAGCTGGGCGAGAGCGATGGCGACGCCGATGCCGGCCAGGGTGCCGTGAACGATGGCGGGGCTGACGGCGAGAGCGCTGCGTGCCGCTCGCAGTGAGCCGAGCAGGATCTGCAGCAGACCGGCGCCGACGGTGATCGCGCAGGTGGTGCGCCAGCCGTAGACCTGGATCAACTCGGCTGTCACCACGGTCAGTCCGGCCGACGGGCCGCTGACCTGGAGAGGCGTGCCGCCGAGCAGTCCGGCGACGATGCCGCCGATGGCGGCGGAGATGAGTCCGGCCTCCAGCGGGGCGTCCATGGCGACGGCGAGGCCGAGCGACATGGGGATGGCGATGAGAAAGACAGTGATCGATGCGGACAGATCGGCGCCCGCGATACGGAGTCGTCCGCGCGGGCGCGGTGGTGGCGGGCTGTGGGGGCGCTTGATTCCAGAGTCGCTGGATGGGCGCGAACTGCGGGATGTGTGGTCATGACGAGTGGGGACGCAGGCAGGCATATTCCCGTCTCCTCCGGGGCAGCGCGGTCGCGGAACGTGGGTGGCGCGGCCGTGGGTCACGGCGTGCAGCGGCGGGATTTCTCAACTCTCGGTAAACAGATCGTAATGGAGAGTAAAGTTCTGTGTCCATGTTTTAGAGCAAATGGCCGGGTTCATCACTCGTTCAAGTGAATAAGTATCTTTTCATTTGGTTTATGATGCCGATTTTTTCGGAGGTGCAGTGCGTGTGGCTGACACCTTGGCCGCGGCCATAGCGCCGTATGTCGCGCAAATTATCCGAAAATTTGCTCTCCGCTCCGCATTCCGGTGCGGTTCCGCCCCTTCCCGGGTGTGGGTGTCCGAGAGTGCGTTCCGGTGTCGGTGATGGCTCGACGAGGACACGCGGGGCGCCTCGGATCGCTAGTTGCGCCGGGGCGAGCAGCTGCGCAGCGGCCGGATCCAGGTCCGCGGCCGGGCATGTGAAGGGAGCCGCGCGCCGGTGAGAGGGTCTTCGGCGGCGGTGGGTGCGTCGTCTCATTCCGGCAGTCCGTCGACGGCTGGACGCCCGGGAGTCGACGACGCCGGCCGAGCTGAGGGTGCCCGGCGCAGGCCATGGCCGGAGGAGGGCTGGGCGTCCTGACCCGGTGCCGTGGCCTCCGGTTCGGTCCGGACCTCTGGCGCGCGGCACGGGTTCCCGGCAGATCCGACGCGAAGCCGGCTGATACTGCTGCCCTCCGACCCGCCGGTCGCCGCGGTGCGGGGCGACCGGCCGGATCAAGGGACCGGACCCTGGGGCCGGGGGCAAAGTCAGGAAGGCGCGACTTCAGGGCGCCGGGCGGTGGAATGGCCGCATCACGCGGGCTGAGCTGCGCCGAGATGTGCACACCGCTCGTCGAGTACGAAGGCCGGGTCGACCTGGGCGGCCAGGTCGGCGCCGGTCTTCTCGTTCCCCCAGCTCTCCGCGTTCCTCAGGTGGAAGTGCACCATCTGCCGCGTGTAGCGGTCCCAGTCGCGCAGCTCGTACGAATCCTCTGCCGCGTTCTGGAGGGCCTGCAGGGCCATCCGGTTGTCCGCCTCCAGCAGTTCGAAACGGGCTGGACGGCCTTTCTCCATGGCCCGGACCCAGTCGGAGTGGCCGACTGTGACCAGCAGGTCGTCGCCGACCTCGGCCCGCAAGAAGTCCACGTCGTCCTGGCCCTGCACCTTGTTGCCGACGACTTTCAGGGCCACTCCGAAGTCCCGGGCGTACTCCTTGTACTGCCGGTAGACCGAGACCCCCTTGCGCGTCGGTTCGGCGATCAGGAACGTCATGTCGAAGCGGGTGAACATGCCGGACGCGAACGAATCCGAACCGGCCGTCATGTCGACGACCACGTACTCGTCGGGGCCGTCGACGAGATGGTTGAGGCACAGCTCGACCGCGCCGACCTTGGAGTGGTAGCACGCCACCCCGAGATCCGATTCGGTGAACGGCCCGGTGGCCATAAGCCGGATCTCCCCGTCGTCCAGCCCGACCGTCCGGGCGCACGCGTCGTAGACCGGGTTGTCCTCGCGGACCCGCAGCAGCCGTGAGCCCTCGCCCGGCGGAGTCGTCTTGATCATCGTCTCCGCCGAAGCGATACGGGGATTGCTGCCCCGCAGGTACTCCTTGATCAGAGGCAGATGCGCACCCAGGGCGGGCAGCGCCGCAGCCTCCTCCTCGTCGAGGCCCAGCGCGGCCCCGAGGTGCTGGTTGATGTCGGCGTCCACTGCGACGACATGGGCTTCATTGGCAGCGAGGTGGCGGATGAAGAGCGAGGACAACGTGGTCTTGCCGCTGCCGCCCTTCCCTACGAAAGCGATCTTCATGTTCACCTAGGGTAGCGGTCCGATTGCTGTGTGCTGTCGAACTTCGTGAAGAAGGCCACTCCGGGGCAGCAAGGGTGTAGGGGACGCGTAGCCTCGCTACTTATGAGTACGACTGCCTCAGATCCGCTCGCCGCCCTCGGTTCGCTGCCGGGGGTCACCGACGCGGTGGACTCCGTACGCAAGGCCGTCGACCGGGTCTACGGTCACCGTGTCATGCGCCGCCGCAGCAACGAGGTCACCGCGGAGGCGGCGCTGCGCGGCGCACGCGGCTCTGCTGCGCTGTCCGGCGCCGACTGGAATCTTGAGGAGGTGCGCCGGCGCACCGACTTCAGCGGTGACGGCGAGTCCCAGGTGATCGGTGCTGCCCTCCGGCTCACCGCGGAGGCCGGTCAACTGCTCTCCATCTGGCGTCAGTCGCCGCTGCGGGTCCTTGCCCGGCTGCATCTGGTGGCGGCCGGCGGGGCAGCGCCCGAGGAGTCGGTCGGCCGCCCCCGGCTCGCGGGCGAACCGGTGGACGAACCGCTGATCGAAGCGCCGCTTCCGGATGCCGACGAGGTGGCCGGACGTCTGGAGGGGCTCTCCGGCCTGATCCTTTCGGGCAGCGCGGCCCCCGCGCTCGTGACGGCTGCCGTCGTGCACGGCGAACTGCTGGCACTGCGCCCGTTCGGTGCGTACAACGGGCTGGTCGCACGCACTGCCGAACGGATCGTGCTGATCGGGAGCGGACTCGACCCGAAGTCGATCTGCCCGGCCGAGGTCGGGCACGCGGAACTGGGCCGGGCGGCGTACGTCGCGGCGTTCGACGGCTACCTCTCGGGGACGCCCGACGGTATGGCCGCTTGGATCGCGCACTGCGGGCGCGCGGTCGAGCTGGGGGTCAGGGAGTCGACGGCGGTCTGCGAAGCGCTTCAGCGCGGGGCCGCGTAGCCGCCTGCTGTACCGAAGTGGGCGCGCCGTCCTTCGTTGGGGCTGCTCGTTCCTTCGATCCTGCCGGTGCCGATCCTGCGGGTGTCCGGGAGCACGCCAACTCGGCTCGGGGTTCAAAAGGGTTGCGGCGGTACCGTCCTCGGTACCGCCGCTGGCATGTCCACCCAGTTACCAGGCGTCCTCGAAACTTGCCCATCAGGTCGGGAACTCAGCCCGTCACCTGGTGCGGCTGGCCCGTAATCGACGGGTCGACGTCGCGTGGGTGCTCGGTTTCCATGCTCGGTCCGTGGGGCCATCTCTGCGTTATCAGGTAATCCTTTCGGATGTCCTTGGTCTCGCGGGCCGTTGAGTCCTTTGTACTCCTGAGCCGCGGTAAGCGGTAGTGCTGGCCAAACTTCTTTACTTTTGCTTTCAAATATGGACATTTTGGATAAAGGGTCCGGGTTGAAATCCGGCCCCTCGGGGCGGTGCGGCTGGGTGGGCGGGCAGGGTCGGGTGCGGGTTCCTCCGTCTCCGGGGCGGGCCCCGTGCGTTCCGGGTGTGCACGCCCGGAACACACGGCTCGGCAACTTTGCCCTGGTTGCCTGATGTCAGGCGGATGCCGCGGCTGCGCGCCGGCGTGAGGTGTACCAGACCAGTCCTGCGGTGAGGGCGGCCGCACCCACCGCCGCCGCGGCGACGAGCGCCGGGCGCGGTGGCATCGACAGTGTGGGCAGTCGTTGCTTGAGCCGGACCGGGCGGTCGAAGACGAGAATCGGCCATTCCCGAAGTGTCGCTTCGCGTCGCAGCGCACGGTCCGGATTGACCGCGTGCGGGTGGCCGACGGACTCCAGCATCGGTACATCGGTCGCGGAGTCGCTGTAGGCGTAGCAGCGCGAGAGGTCGTAGCCCTCGGACACGGCGAGCGACTTGACCGCCTCGGCCTTTGTCGGCCCGTATGCGTAGTACTCCACCTCGCCGGTGAAGCAGCCGTCGTCACCGACGACCATTCGGGTGGCCACGACCCGGTCGGCGCCGAGCAGTTCGCCGATCGGCTCGACCACCTCGGCGCCCGAGGTGGAGACGATGACCACATCGCGTCCGGCGGTGTGATGCTCCTCGATGAGGGTCGCCGCCTCGTCGTAGATGATCGGGTCGATCAGATCGTGCAGTGTCTCGGCGACGATTTCCTTCACCTGCTGGACGTTCCAGCCCTTGCAGAGCGCGGAGAGATATTCGCGCATCCGCTCCATCTGGTCGTGATCGGCGCCCCCGGCGAGGAACACGAACTGTGCGTACGCGGTGCGCAGTACGGCACGGCGGTTGATCAGTCCGCCTTGGTAGAAGGACTTGCTGAAGGTCAGAGTCGATGACTTCGCAATGACCGTCTTGTCCAGGTCGAAGAAGGCTGCTGTGCGCGGCAAGGAGTGGTTTTCCACAAGGCAGAGCATAGGGGCCCACCATTCGGCGTAAACTCTGGCGCGTGGGTTTGCCTGAGAAGGCTCTCGGGTACACCATGGAAGTCACGGATCGTTCGCGACCGTGCTAACCCGGTCCGACTCCTCCCCCCCCGAGTCGGCCGTGGGGACGACCCCCGCTCTCCCCCCCGGCGGGGGTCGTCGCATGTCCGGACGCGTTTCTGCCGTTCGGAATCACTCATTCTTCCTCCTTCTCGGCCGCGACGGCCCACTTTTCCCGATGTCTCGCACCACTCTGTCCCGTCACAGTGTGTAACTGGAGCGCCGCTCTCCGGAAGTCGCTGGTTTGAGTGACCGAGATATTCACAACGGTGGAGTTGTCCACAGTTTTTGAGCAAGATCCACACGATTTTCCGAAGCGCTGCACGGTGATTCCACCCGCGAAGTCCGCGGGTTCCGGAAATCGCCGATCTCGGAACGCTCCGAGATCGCCGCGAAACCGTGGTGAAGGTGGAGTGGGAAGGGGCGGAGAACGTGGCTGAATCCATCGCACGAGATCGTCTGCCGGTCGCCGGGGAGCGGCGGAGCGGACCGCTGATCGTGACCGAAGACGTGGATCTGCTCGATGATCTGCTGCGGCTGTGCGCGGCCGCCGGGGCGGAGCCCGAGGTGCACCACGCTCTGCCCGAGGGCAGAGGCGGCTGGGAGCGGGCTCCGATGGTCCTGGTGGGTGACGACGCGGCTCTGCGGTGCCGCGGAGCCGTGCGCAGGCGGGGCGTGATGCTCGTAGGGCACGACCAGGACACCCCGGACGTCTGGCGGCGGGCAGTGGAGATCGGGGCGGAGCATGTGCTGCGGCTGCCCGACGCGGAGAGCTGGCTGGTGGATCAGATCGCCAACGCGGCCGAAGGGGTGGGCCGCCCGGCCCTCACGGTGGGAGTGATCGGCGGGAGAGGCGGTGCCGGCGCGTCGACACTTGCCTGCGCACTCGCCCTGGCCTCGGCGAGGGCGGGGCGACGGACCCTGCTCATCGACGGCGACCCGCTGGGCGGTGGCATCGATGTGCTGCTCGGCGGCGAGCGGGCGGAAGGGATGAGATGGCCGGATTTCGCTCATTCCAAAGGGCGGTTGGGCGGCGGCGCGCTGGAGGAGTCCCTGCCCGCGCTGCATGGACTGCGGGTGCTCAGTTGGGGCCGTGACGACTGGGTGACCATTCCGGCGCAGGCCATGGAAGCGGTGCTGGCGGCCGCGCGCAGGCTCGGCGGGGTGGTGGTCGTCGATCTGCCTCGCCGGGTCGACGAGCCGGTGGCCGAGGCGCTGGCGCAGCTGGATCTCGGACTGCTCGTGGTCCCGGGCGAGCTGCGGGCGGTCGCCGCCGCGAAGCGGGTGGCGTCGATGGCCGGGATGGTCCTGGACGATCTGCGGGTCGTGGCACGCGGCCCCTATGCGGCGGGCCTGGACGGGCGTTGGGTCGCCCGGGCGCTCGACCTGCCGCTCGCCGGTGAACTCCCCGTGGAATCAGGGCTGCTGGGGGCGCAGGACAGTGGTGTGCCGCCCGGCTCCGGTAGTCGCGGGCCGCTGTCCAGATTCTGTACGGCCTTCTGGGAACAGGCACTTGCCGGCGGAGGCGTCGGAGAGGGCGGCGGATCCGGTGGGGGCGTCGGACGTCTCGGCGGGGGAGGTGTGTCATGACCGATGCCCTTCTCGATGCCGTGCGGCAACGGCTGGCGCAGAGCGGTGCCGCACCGACCCCGGCCGGGGTGGCGGCCGCGCTGCGCGCCCAGGGCAGGTTGCTCGGTGACACCGAAGTGCTGGGCGCGGCGGAGGAGTTGCGCGGCGAACTGGTCGGCACCGGGGTGCTGGAGCCGCTTCTTGCCGATCCGGCGGTGACCGACGTTCTCGTGTCCGCCCCGGACCGGGTGTGGGTTGACCGGGGCTGCGGGCTCGAACTCACCGGGGTGACCTTCCGGGACGCCCCCGCGGTGCGCAGGCTTGCACAACGGCTCGCGGCGGTGGCGGGACGCCGACTTGACGACGCCCGGCCCTGGGTGGACGCCCGGTTGCCGGACGGGACCCGTATGCATGCGGTGCTGCCGCCGGTCTCCGTCGGCTCCACCTGCCTGTCGCTGCGGGTGGTGCGCCCCAGGGCGTTCTCGCTGGCGGAACTGGTCGAGGCGGGGACCGTGCCGCCGGGTGGTGACAGGGTGCTGCGGGCGCTGGTCGAGGCCCGGGTCTCGTACCTGATCAGTGGTGGGACCGGGGCGGGGAAGACCACGTTGCTGTCGAGCCTGCTGGGCGTTGTCGGGGAGTGGGAACGGATCGTGCTCGCCGAGGACTCGGCGGAACTGCGGCCGGACCATCCGCACGTGGTGCGTCTGGAGTCCCGCCCCGCAAACCAGGAGGGGGCCGGGCAGGTGACCCTCCGGGACCTGGTGCGGCAGGCGTTGCGGATGCGGCCCGACCGGCTGGTGGTCGGAGAGGTGCGCGGTGCCGAGGTCACCGAGTTGCTGGCCGCCTTGAACACCGGCCACGAGGGCGGGTGCGGGACGGTTCACGCCAATGCGGCCGAGCACGTCCCGGCCCGGCTGGAGGCGTTGGGCACGGCGGCCGGTCTCGACCGGGTGGCGCTGCACAGCCAGTTGGCGGCGGCATTGTCGGTGGTGGTCCATCTCGTACGGGACCGGGCCGGGCTGCGGCGCCTCGCCGAGGTGCAGGTCCTGGAGCGGGACGCGGCCGGGTTGGTTGTGACCGTTCCGGCGCTTCGGTGGGGCGGTGACGGGTTCGTCCGCGAGCGGGGCTGGGGGCGGCTGCGGTCGCTGACCGGAGGTGCGCTGTGACGGCGCCGGAGTGTGTGACGTACGCGTCCGCCGTGTGCGCGGGGGCTGCGGCCTGGCTGATGGTCGGGCAAGGCCCCGGGCGGGCACGGTTGTTGTTCGTGGACGGGGCGGCGGAACCGGGGCCGCGGATCGGCCGGGAGCGGGTCCGGGCATGGTGCCGGGTGGTGTTCCGGGAGCGCCGGGAGTGGTTGTGTCTGCCGGTGGCGCTGGTGCTCGCCGTGCTGGGGGAGTCCGTCCTGCCCCTGGTCGCGGGCGTGGTGGCAGTGCCCCTGGTGCGGCGGTGGCTGCGGAAGCGGGCAGGGAGGCAGGAGCGGGAGCGTCGGGCGGACGCAGTGGTGGCGCTCTGCGGCGCGGTGGTGGGCGAGCTCCGGGCCGGGCATGAGCCGGGACAGGCGTTGCTGGTCGCGGTGCGTGGGGCGGCGGCGATGGACGTGGCGGAAGCCGCGGTGTCGGCTGCCGCGCGGTTCGGCGGCGATGTGCCGGGGGCGCTCGGGCAGGCGGCGCGCGAGCCGGGCCTGGAAGGGCTTGCCGGGGTGGCGGCCTGCTGGCGGGTGGCTGTGGCCGGCGGAGCCGGTCTGGCGGCCGGGCTCGACCGCCTGGAGGGCGCGCTGCGTGCCGAGCGGCGTCGGCGGGAGGAGTTGCGGGCGCAGCTGGCGGGCGCCTGGTCGACGGTGGCGGTGCTGGCGCTGTTGCCGGTGCTGGGTCTGGGGCTGGGGGCGGCGCTCGGCGCGGATCCGTTTCGGGTGCTCCTGCACACTCCGGCCGGGCTGGCCTGCCTCGTCGCGGGCGCACTGCTGGAGACGGCCGGTCTCTGCTGGGCCGGCCGGATCGTACGGGCGGGGGAGGCGGTGTGAGCGCGGTGGCCGGTGGGGTTGCGGGAGTCGTCCACGGACCGGGGCTCTCGGGAGCGGCCCTGGGTGTCGTTGTCTGCGTGGCCCTCTCGCTGGCCGGGCGGAGGCGTGAGCGGATGGTGCGCCGCCGGGGCGAGGCGCTGCTGGCGGTCGGAACCGCGAAGCGGCGGCGCGGGAGCCCGGTCTCCGTGGCCCGGGCGCGTGAGTGGGCGGCGCCGCTGGGCGCTGTCGTGACGGGCTGGATCCTCGTCGGGGGGCCGTGGGGGTGCGCGGCCGGACTGGCGGGGGCGTACGGAACGTGGCGGTGGCTGCGGGCGCGGCGACGGCGCATACCTGCGGTTTCCGCGGTGGACGCCGCCGAGACCGCACGCGGGCTGCCGTTGGCTGCCGACCTGTTGGCCGCCTGCATCTCGGCCGGCGCCGGCCCTGGGGAGGCGGCGGAGGCGGTCGGGGAATCACTGGGCGGTCCGATCGGCGAACGGCTTGCGCGGACCGCGGCGGAGATCCGGCTGGGGGGTGAACCTGCTGTGTCCTGGGGGAGGTTCGGCGAGCTGCCGGGTGCCGGTGCGCTGGCCCGCTGTCTGGACCGGGCGGGTTCGACGGGCGCTCCGGCGGCGGAGCCGGTGGCCCGGTTGGCCGAGGCGATGCGGGCCGAACGTTCGAGTGCGGCCGCGGCGCGCGCCCAGCGGGCCGGGGTCCTGATCACAGCGCCGGTGGGGCTGTGTTTTCTGCCCGCCTTCCTGGCCGTCGGGGTGGCGCCCGTGGTCATCGGTCTGGCGGCCGGTCTGCTGCACGCCGGTTGATCGCGAAGTAACGAAAAGTATCTATTCGGTAGAGATGGAAAATTTGCGGGGGCTGAAATGGCACAACGAATGATGGGCTGGATGCGAGGCGTGATCCGCCGGGCCCGCTCGGATGGCGGAATGACTACATCCGAGTACGCGGTGGGGACGATCGCGGCCTGCGCGTTGGCGGCGGTGCTCTACAAGGTGGTCACCAGTGCGCCCGTCGTGGCGGCGCTGCAGTCGGTCATCACGGGCGCGCTCGATGCGAAGGCCTGAGGGGAGCACCGGGAGCGGGGCCGGTGGCAAGGGCAGGGCCGGCCGGGGCGGTGGCGGAGGCGCAGGCCGTGCCGGGGGAGGCGACCGGGGCGCGGTGACGGCCGAGGCGGCGATGGTGATCCCGGCGCTGGTGCTGTTCGCCCTGGCCCTGCTCTGGGCGCTGATGGCCGCCTGCGCCCAGATCCGTTGCGTGGATGCGGCGAGGGCCGGGGCGAGGGCGGCGGCGCGGTCCGAACCGGAGGCGCAGGTGGTTGCGGTCGCTCGTTCGGCGGCACCCGACGGAGCCCGGATCGCGGTGGAACGGGCCGGGGAGCTGTGGCGGGTACGGGTGACGGCACCGATGCCCGGACCCGGCCCGCTGTCCCTGACGCTGAGAGCGGACGCGGCTGCGTCGGCCGAGGACCTGGTGGAGGCGGAGCCGTGACGGGGGCGGTGCGGGCGATGGCGGGCGCGACCGAGCGGTGGGCGCGGCGGGTGCTGGGTGCCTTGGGGCGGGGGCGTGGGGCGGGGAGCGACCGGGGTGTGGCCACGGTCTGGGTGGCGATGACCGCGGCCTCACTCTGCGCGGTGTTCGCGGTCGTGCTCGCACTCGGACAGGCGGTGGCCGCCCGGCACCGGGCGGCCGGGGCGGCGGACCTGGCGGCCCTGGCAGCGGCCGATCGCGCCCTGCAGGGTGCGGAGGCGGCGTGCCGGGCGGCCAGGGAGGTGGCCGTGGCGCAAGGCGCGGTGGTGGTGCGCTGCGCCGTGCAGGGGGAGATCGCCGACGTGACGGCCCGGGCGCGGTTCGGGCCGTACGGACCGGAGATCAGGGCTCGGGCGGGCCCTGCGACGGACGGTCCGGGCCCGCCGGGCTCCGCGGCTGCTCCGGGTCCGGCGGGGCGGACCGGAGGAGTTCGGTGAGGAGGCGGACGGCGCCCCGCTTGTGCAGCGGGTCGTTGCCGTTGCCGCACTTGGGGGACTGGATGCATGACGGGCAGCCCGCCTCGCACTCGCAGGACGCGATGGCCTGGCGGGTGGCGATGAGCCAGCCGCGCGCGGTGTGGAACGCCCGCTCGGCGAATCCGGCGCCGCCGGGGTGGCCGTCGTACACGAAGACCGTCGGCAGCAGGGTGTCGGGATGCAAGGGGACGGAGACGCCGCCGATGTCCCAGCGGTCGCAGGTGGCGAAGAGCGGCAGCATCCCGATCGACGCGTGTTCGGCGGCGTGCAGGGCACCGCCCAGGATCTCCGGGTTGATACGGGCGGCGTCCAGCTGGTCCTGGGTGACCGTCCACCACACGGCGCGGGTGCGCAGAGTACGGGGCGGAAGGTCGAGTTTGGTCTCGCCGAGGACCTCGCCGGTGATCAGTTTTCGACGGAGGAAGGAGACGACCTGGTTGGTGACCTCCACGGAGCCGTAACAGAGCCTTCCGTCGCCCCACGGGATCTCGCTGTCGGTCTCCAGGACGGCGATCGAGGTGGTGTCGCGGGCGGTCGTCGAGTACGGCGGATCGGCCTTCTCGACCAGGGCCACCGAGTCCTCCAGATCCAGTTTCCGGACCAGATAGGTGCGGCCCTGGTGGAGGTGGACGGCTCCTTCGTGGACGGCGGTGTGCGCCGCCGACTCGTCGACGGTCCCCAGCAGCCGGCCGGTGCCCTCCTCGACGATCTGGACCGGGCGGCCGCCCTCGCCGCGGATGTCGGTGAGGTCGGCGGCCCGCTCCCGGCGGGTCCAGTGCCATCCCGACGCCCGCTTGCGCAGCAGCTTCGCCGCCTCCAGCTGCGGCAGCAGTCCGGCCGCGGCGGGGCCGAACAGTTCCAGGTCGCTCCCGGTGAGCGGAAGCTCCGCGGCGGCGGCGCACAGATGGGGGGCGAGGACATACGGGTTGTCCGGGTCGAGCACGGTCGACTCCACGGGCTGCTGGAACAGCGCCTCGGGGTGGTGGACGAGGTAGGTGTCCAGCGGGTCGTCGCGGGCCACCAGGACGGCCAGGGCCCCCTGGCCGGCGCGCCCGGCGCGGCCCGCCTGCTGCCAGAGCGACGCCCGGGTGCCGGGGTAGCCGGCGATGACGACGGCATCCAGGCCCGAGACGTCGATGCCTAGTTCGAGGGCGGTGGTGGCGGCCAGGCCGAGCAGCCGGCCGGAGTGCAGGGCGCGTTCCAGGGCCCGGCGCTCCTCGGGGAGGTAGCCACCGCGGTAGGCGGCGACCCTGGCGGGCAGCGACGGGTCCACCTGGGCGAGCCGCTCCTTGGCGATGACGGAGATGAGCTCGGCGCCACGCCGGGAGCGCACGAAGGCGACCGAACGGACGCCCTGGACGGTCAGGTCGGTGAGCAGGTCGGCGGTCTCGGCGGTGGCAGTACGGCGCACCGGGGCGCCCTTCTCGCCGTGCAGCTCGGTCAGCGGCGGCTCCCACAGGGCAAAGACCAGCTCGCCGCGGGGCGAGGCGTCGTCGGCGACCTCCATGACCCTGAGGCCGGTGAGACGGCCTGCGGCGACCGACGGCTGCGCCGCCGTGGCCGAGGCGAGCAGGAACACCGGATCGGCCCCGTACCGGGCACAGAGGCGACGGAGGCGGCGCAGCACCTGGGCGACATGGGAGCCGAAGACACCGCGATAGGTGTGGCACTCGTCGATGACGACATAGCGCAGCGCGCGGAGGAAGGAGGACCAGCGGGGATGGGACGGAAGGATTCCGCGGTGCAGCATGTCCGGGTTGGTCAGGACGTAGTTGGCGTACTGACGTACCCATTCGCGTTCCTCGACCGGGGTGTCGCCGTCGTAGACCGCGGGTCTCACCGCGTTGCCGAGCGGCGCCGCGAGCTCCTTGACCGAACGCCGCTGATCGGCGGCGAGCGCCTTGGTGGGCGCGAGGTACAGGGCGGTCGCGCCCCGGCCGTTGGGGGCCTCCGAGCCGTCGAGCAGGGCACTGAGGACCGGGGCCAGATAGGCGAGCGACTTGCCGGAGGCCGTTCCGGTGGCGATCACCACGGATTCGCCGTCCAGCGCGTGTTCGGCGGCGGCCGCCTGGTGCGCCCACGGGCGGACGATTCCGGCTTCCTGGATGGCGGCGACCACTTCCGGTCGGATGCGATCCGGCCAGATGGCATGGGTTCCCCCGCGCGGGGGCAAGTGCTCCGTATGAGTGATGCGCGCGGCCCGGCCCGCCCCTGCGGCGAGCCGGTCGAGGACCATGGCGGGAGAGGGGCGGGAGTCCCCGCTCTCGGGTGGTCGACTGGGGCGGTGATTCTTGGCCATCGGCACCGAGTGTGTCACCGCTGTGACGGACAATGGTCCCAAGGCGTCGTGCATGGCTGCTGGTAAGTGATTGAATGCCATCGCGGCTGGCGATCCGTCCCCTGGCTCCGTCGGGGAGACCGAGGGGCGACCGCTCGATAGCAAGGTGCTGGAGGATCCGTGGACCTGTCCTTGTCGACTCGCAATGTGTCCGGCCCTGGTGGCGACCGTACGGTCGTCGAGGTCGGTGGCGAGATTGATGTGTATACCGCGCCCAAGCTGCGCGAGCAGTTGGTCGAGTTGGTGAATGACGGCAGCTACCACCTGGTTGTCGACATGGAAGGTGTCGATTTCCTCGACTCCACCGGCCTCGGCGTGCTCGTGGGCGGCTTGAAGCGTGTCCGGGCCCATGAGGGCTCACTGCGCCTGGTCTGCAACCAGGAGCGCATTCTCAAGATCTTCCGGATCACTGGTCTGACCAAGGTGTTCCCCATCCACACCACGGTCGACGAGGCGGTCGCGGCCACCGACTGACGGCCGGCTCGCGCTCGGACCGGTTCGCGCCGGTCCGGCGGAGCAGTCGGTACGGAAGGCGGCCGGCCCGGTGGACAACCGGGTCCGGCAGGTGGTCCGACGACCCGTTCGGCGGGCGACCGGTTCGGTGGATCTTCGGGATGCCGGTTCAGTGGCATCCCGGAAGCCGGACCGCGCCGGTTCGACGCGGGTGGCCGGAGGGTGGCCGTGGGCTGCCAAAAGACGGCTGCCGTTGTTCCGCAGGCCCGTATGTCGCAGGCCGGGCGAACCGTCGGTCGGCCGCCAGGGCGGGCAGGCCGTTCGTCAGGACGGTCCTTCGCCCGGCCGGTCGCCGGCAGGTCTGCCGAGCACCGGTGACCGGTGGCCTCATGGCCTCCGGAGGAAGAGAGCAGGGTGCCGGGCAGTATGCCCGGGCCCCTGGGATGCAGGCCCGTATGTCTGAGGGGGATCGCATGGCCACCGTTGAACTCCGCTTCAGCGCCCAGCCCGAACACGTCAGAACGGCCCGCCTCGTGGCGGCCGCGGTGGCGCGCCGGGCCGGGGTCGACGAGGCAGTGCTCGACGAGGTCAGACTCGCCGTCGGTGAGGCCTGCAGCCGCGCCGTGGGGCTGCATCGCAGCTACGGAATCACCGCTCCGGTCACCGTCCTCCTGATCGAGGAGGAGAAGTCCTTCTCGATCGAGGTCGGTGACGGGGTGCCCGGCCCGGGTGAGGAAACCGGGGCCGAGACAGGCCCCGGGGCATCCGGCGCCACGCCCGGGGCGGGGCTCGACGCGCCCGACGCCGATATCGACGGCGAGGACGAGATGGGTCTCGCGGTCATCAGCGGTCTGGTCGACGATGTGGAAGTCAGCTCGGGAGCCGACGGCGGAGTGATCCGGATGAGCTGGCCGAAGCTGCCCGCAACGGTGCTTCCCTGAGGCCACCCGCGTCCCGGCGGGCCCGCCCGTACCGGCTGCGCCTGATCCACCGTCCTTGATCCGCTTTCTGAGGCCCTGCCGAGCAGGGCCTTTTTCATTTCTGCTTGATCGATGATCTGCTGACAATGCGCCTGCCCCATTACTGCATTCGGAGCAATGTAGGACGCGATCAAATATCGATCGGTGGGCGATTGTTGATTTACATTTCCCGCACACTGTTTTGATCAGGCTCTGCTCCCTACAATCCGTCCACGTCTTGAGCGCTGAGCGTCAAGGAGGACGTATGGCGGGCTTCTTCAACACACCACTGGCAGAACTGCCCGAAGTTTCCGCACTTTCCGACCGACCCACCGCCCTCGCGGCCGCGGTGCTCACCGATGACAACCGTGTCATCGTGATCGCCGTCGCGGTCGTCGCCGTCGCCGCACTGATCGTCGCCCGGCTGCTGGTACGCCAGGTGCTGGCGGCCGGCGAGGGCACCGACCGCATGAAGGAGATCGCTGCAGCCGTCCAGGAAGGCGCCAATGCCTATCTGGCCCGGCAGCTACGCACCGTCGGCATCTTTGCCGTCGTGGTGTTCTTCCTGCTTCTGCTGCTTCCTGCCGACAACTGGTCGCAGCGTGCGGGCCGCTCGTTGTTCTTCCTGGTGGGCGCGCTTTTCTCGGCGGCCACCGGATACATCGGCATGCGCCTGGCCGTACGCAGCAATGTGCGTGTGGCAGCCGCCGCGCGCGAGGCGACTCCGGCAGAAGGCGAACCGGAAAAAGATCTCACCGAGGTATCGCACCGGGCGATGAAGATTGCCTTCCGCACGGGCGGCGTGGTCGGCATGATCACGGTGGGGCTCGGGCTGCTCGGTGCCTCCTGCGTGGTCCTCGTCTACGCCGCCGACGCCCCCAAGGTGCTGGAGGGCTTCGGGCTCGGTGCCGCGCTGATCGCCATGTTCATGAGGGTCGGCGGCGGCATCTTCACCAAGGCCGCCGACGTCGGGGCCGACCTCGTCGGCAAGGTCGAGCAGGGCATCCCCGAGGACGACCCGCGCAACGCCGCCACGATCGCCGACAACGTGGGCGACAACGTCGGTGACTGCGCGGGCATGGCGGCCGACCTCTTCGAGTCGTACGCCGTGACACTCGTTGCCGCGCTCATCCTCGGCAAGGCGGCCTTCGGCGACGCCGGGTTGGCCTTCCCTCTGATCGTCCCGGCGATCGGCGTGGTCACCGCGATGATCGGCATCTTCGCGGTCGCCCCGCGGCGCGCCGACCGCAGCGGGATGACCGCCATCAACCGCGGATTCTTCATCTCCGCGGTGATCTCGCTCGTCCTGGTGGGGGTGGGCGTCTTCGTCTATCTGCCGTCCTCGTACGCCGACCTGGACGGTGTCACCGACAGTGCGATCACCACCCATGGCGGTGACCCGCGCATCTTCGCCCTGGTCGCCGTCGCCATCGGCATCGTGCTGGCCGCACTGATCCAGCAGCTGACCGGCTACTTCACCGAGACCAACCGGCGCCCCGTCCGGGACATCGGCAAGTCGTCGCTGACCGGCGCCGCGACCGTCGTACTCGCCGGGATCTCCATCGGTCTGGAGTCCGCCGTCTACACCGCGCTGCTGATCGGACTCGGCGTCTACGGGGCGTTCCTGCTCGGTGGTACGTCGATCATGCTGGCGCTCTTCGCGGTGGCCCTCGCCGGTACCGGGCTGCTCACGACCGTCGGAGTCATCGTCGCGATGGACACCTTCGGACCCGTTTCCGACAACGCGCAGGGCATCGCCGAGATGTCCGGCGACGTCACCGGCGCCGGGGCCCAGGTCCTCACCGACCTGGACGCCGTCGGCAACACCACCAAGGCCATCACCAAGGGCATCGCCATCGCCACCGCCGTTCTGGCGGCGGCGGCGCTCTTCGGCTCCTACCGCGACGCGATCGCCACGGCGGTCGACGACGTGGGTGCCAAGGCCGGGGAGATGACTCTGAGCCTCGACATCTCGCAGCCGAACAACCTGGTGGGGCTGATCCTCGGTGCGGCGGTGGTCTTCCTCTTCTCCGGGCTGGCCATCAACGCGGTGTCCCGGTCCGCCGGGGCCGTGGTCTACGAGGTGCGGCGGCAGTTCCGTGAGCACCCCGGGATCATGAGCTACACGGAGAAGCCGGAGTACGGGCGCGTCGTCGACATCTGCACCAAGGACGCGTTGCGCGAGCTCGCCACGCCCGGGCTGCTCGCAGTGCTGGCCCCGATCGCGGTCGGATTCACCCTCGGCGTCGGAGCGCTCGGTTCGTACCTCGCGGGCGCGATCGGCACCGGGACACTGATGGCGGTCTTCCTCGCCAACTCCGGCGGGGCCTGGGACAACGCCAAGAAACTCGTCGAGGACGGTCATTACGGCGGCAAGGGCAGCGACGCCCACGCCGCGACCGTGATCGGTGACACGGTCGGCGACCCGTTCAAGGACACGGCGGGACCGGCGATCAACCCGCTGCTCAAGGTGATGAACCTGGTGGCGCTGCTCATCGCCCCGGCGGTGGTGCAGTTCAGCTACGGGGCGGACGCGAGCGCGGGCGTCCGTGCCGTGGTGGCGGTGCTCGCCCTCCTGGTCATCGTCGGCGCGGTCTATGCCTCGAAGCGCCGCGGGATCGCCGTGGGCGACGAGGAAGAATCCGGTGGCGGGGACGAGGACGGCGGCGCGTCCGCCAAGTCGAGCGATCCGGCGGCCGTTTCCTGAGGGGCGTGCAGGGAGAAGGGCGAAGAACTGCAGGCAGTACCTGACCGGCCTCGGGACGGGAAGGGACCCGTCAAGGGACGGGCGGACGACGCATTCTGATGTGTTGTCCGCCCGTCCGCCCGTCCGCCCGTCCGCCCGTCCGCCCGTCCGCCCGTCCGGACCCTGCCCGCTCGCCCTCGCCCGGCTGCGGCCGTTCGTGCGACTCCCGGTCCACCCAGGTCCACCCCGGTCCGCCCGGTCCGCTCCCGGCTGCCGGCCCCGCCGGTCGGTCCGCCGGCCCCTCGCCGGGCCCGTTTCCGTGTCCCGGCTGTCTGTTCGTCAGCTCGCACGAAGTCCGTCGACCGAGCCGCTTGTCGGCGTGTCGGATGCGTTCACCCGTTCGCGCGTGAGTTGTATCTCCCTCATTTCGCTTGGTGCAAATGGCTACAAATGGCTATCCATCGGACGCTCAGCACCCGGATGGAGCTCATTTGGCGTGTAAGTTCCGGGGCCGAGAGCCTTGGAAGGGACCGATCCGGTGAACAAGAAGCTTGCAGCCGCACTGTCCGGCGGTGCGGTACTCGTACTTGCGCTGTCGGGCTGCAGCGACGACAACAGCAGCGACAACAAGGTCAATGACTGGGCCAAGAAGGTATGTGACCAGGTCAAGCCCCAGCTGCAGAAGATCGCGAACGCCAACGCCGCCATCCAGCAGCAGACCGCCGACAACAGCAAGCCCGCCGATGTCCAGAAGACCGACTCGACCGCCTTCCAGCAGATCTCGCAGGCGTACAAGGCGCTGGGCGCGGCTGTGGACTCGGCGGGCGCACCGCCGGTCGACGACGGTGAGACCACGCAGAAGGAGGCCGTGAAGGAGCTCAACGCCTCCTCGGCCGCGTACGCGAAGCTGCAGAAGAAGGTCGACGCGCTCGACACGAAGGACCAGGCGAAGTTCGCCGACGGTCTGAAGGGCATCGCCGACGAGCTGAACAAGATCAGCACCAATGGTGACCAGGCGCTGAAGAAGCTCCAGTCCGGAGAGGTCGGCGCCGCGATGGCCAAACAGCCGGGCTGCCAGAAGCCGACGGCCTCGGCCCCGCCCGCCGCCACGCCCTCGAAGAAGCCCGCTTCGCCGTCCGCGTCGCCCAGCAAGAAGTCCTGACAGCTGCTTCACGACCGGCCCGGCAGCCCCCGTGGCTGCCGGGCCGGTGCCGTTGTCGGTGGAAACGGCCACAATGGGCGGGTGAGTAAGACCAGTCTCCCCGCGTCCGACCGTTCGCCCCGGCTCCGCGAAGCCCTGCTTGCCGCCGACTTCACCGCCGACGGGCTCCTCGACCTGCTCGGCGCGCCCGCCTACGCCGCGCTCGCCCGCAGCGAGACGGTCCCGGCGCTGCGGGCCACCCGTGGCGACTCCCCGCTCGACACGCTGGTGCGGCTCTTTCTGCTCCAGCGCCCTGTCCCGTGCGAACAGGCGCGCGTCGCCCTTCCGCTGGACGAGTGCATCGAGGACGGCTGGGTGGTCCGCGAGGGCGACGAGGTGCGGGCCACCGTCGATGTGCGGCCGTACAGCGGGCCCGAGACGCAGGACTGGTTCATCGTCTCCGACCTGGGCTGCGCGGTCGGTGGCGCGGGCGGCATCCGTTCGCACGAGGAGGGAGTGGTCCTCGGCGTCGGCGGGGCCTCCTCCACCCTCGCCGGGATCACCGTCCGCGGGCCCGTCGCCTCCGCCCTCGACCTCGGTACGGGCTCCGGTGTCCAGGCACTGCACGCCGCGCAGCACGCCACCCGGGTCACGGCCACGGACCTCAACCCCCGGGCTCTCGCGTTCACCCGGCTGACTCTTGCCCTGTCCGGCGCCGCACCGGCCGATCTGCGCGAGGGCTCGCTCTTCGAGCCGGTCGGCACCGAGACGTACGACCTGATCGTCTCCAACCCGCCGTTCGTCATCTCGCCCGGCGCCCGCCTCACGTACCGCGACGGCGGCATGGGCGGCGACGACCTGTGCCGGACGCTGGTGCAGCAGGCCGGCGACCGGCTGGCCGACGGGGGGTACGCCCAGTTCCTCGCCAACTGGCAGCACGTCGAGGGCGAGGAGTGGCAGAGCCGGCTGCGTTCGTGGGTGCCGCGCGGCTGCGATGCCTGGATCATCCAGCGCGAGGTGCAGGACATCACGCAGTACGCGGAGCTGTGGCTGCGCGACAGCGGCGACCACCGCACGGACCCGGTGGAGTACGCCGCGCGGTACGACGCATGGCTGGACGAGTTCGAGGCCCTCAAGACGAAGGCCGTCGGCTTCGGCTGGATCACGCTGCGGAAGTCGGAATCGGCTGTGGAGAACCCGTCGATCGTGATCGAGGAGTGGCCGCATCCGGTGGAGCAGCCGCTCGGAGAGGCGGTGGAGGCCCACTTCGCGCGCCAGGACTACCTGCGGACCCACGACGACGCGGCTCTCCTCGCCGACCATTTCACGCTGGCACCGGAGGTGGTGCAGGAACAGGTCGGCCTGCCCGGCGCGGAGGACCCCGAGCATGTGGTGCTGCGTCAGAACCGCGGCATGCGGCGCGCGACGAAGGTGGACGCGGTCGGAGCGGGCTTCGCCGGCGTTTGTGACGGCACCCTGCCCGCGGGCAGGATCCTGGACGCGATCGCGCAGTTGATGAACGAGGACCCGGTGCTGTTGCGCGACCGCACGCCGCAGGCGATCCGGCTGCTGGTGGAGGAAGGCTTCCTGACGCCGGCGGGGCAGGCCTGACGGGGCGCGCGTCGACGGGTGAGGGGGATGCGATGAGGCCGGTGGGGAGTGTGGCGGCGCGGTGATCCGGATCGAGTTGGACGAGGCGGCGCTCGGTGCGACGAGGATCGCCATCAGCCCGCTGTGGGACGCCTTCTGCAGTCTGCATCTGATCAAGCCGCACCGCACACCCTCCTGGCCGTACGAGGAGTGGGCCGTACGGGCCCGCAAGGTGCTGCGCGAGGACGACCGGACCGCGGCGCTGCGGCTGCTGATCGACGGCCGGACCAACTTCCCGGACTTCCTGCTTCCCCGTCCGGTCGGGGCGTCGTCGGTGGAGACGGAGCTGGACACCATCAGGGCGACGCCGCCCGAGGCCGTCCGGGCCGGGATCCAGGAGCACTACGCGGGGCTGGAGGACCATCCCCGCATCCGCCCCTACCTGGACGACCCCGAGGCGGCCTGCGCCGCACTCGCCGACGCGTACGCCGCGTACTGGGAAGGCGCGCTGGCGCCCCACTGGCCGACCATGCGGCGTCTGGTCGAGGACGAAGTCCTCATCCGTGCCCGGACCTTCGCGACCGAAGGCGTCGACGCGCTCTTCGCGGGGTTGGAGGCACAGGCCAGGTGGACCCCGCCCGTGCTGGAGCTGACCAAGCACATCGACGCCGAGTACCGGGCGGGCGAGCGGCGGCTCCTGCTGGTCCCGCTCGTCTTCGCCGAGGGCTGCCGGCTCTACTCCACCGATGATCCCGAGGTCCTCGCCGTCTCCTTCCAGGCCAGGGGCGCGGGCGCGCTGCGCGAGCGGGCCGCGACCGGGCCGGAGGCCACCGACCGGCTCGGTGTGCTGCTCGGGCGGGGCCGGGCCTCGGTCCTTCGCCAGCTCGGCGGACCGCTCACCACAGCCGGCCTGGCCGACCGGCTCGGCCTCGCACCGAGCACGGTCTCCGAGCACCTGTCCGTCCTCGCCGAGGCGGACGTCGTCACCCGCCACCGGGTCGGGCGCAGCGTCTACTACCAGCTCACCGACACCGGCCGGGCGCTGCTCGCACTGCTGTCGGGCGAGGACGTGCTCCGCGCCGTCTCCTGACCGGACCGGGGTGTGAACGACGATTCGGCAGCGCCCGAATCAATGGCGGGTGCGGCACGTACGGGCCTAGCGTCCGCGCCATGCTTGCGATCGAGGCGAACAATCTCCGCCGCACCTACACCAGCCGCACCGGCTTCCTGCGCCCCCGCCGCACCGTGACCGAGGCCGTGCGCGGCGTCAGCTTCGAGGTGGCGCGCGGCGAGCTGTTCGGACTGCTCGGCCCCAACGGCGCGGGCAAGACCACGACCATCAAGATGCTCAACACCCTGCTGCTGCCCACCTCCGGCACCGCCCGCGTGCTCGGACACGACGTGGCGTCCGACCCGGTGGCCGTACGCCGCAGGATCGGCTACGTCTTCGGCGGCGACCGGGGGCTGTACGACCGGCTCTCCGCCCTCGACAATCTGCGCTACTTCGCCGAGCTGTACGCGGTCGAGCCGCGCGACCGCAAGCGGCGGATCGCCGAACTCCTCGACCTGGTCGGCCTGGCCGGCCGGGAGAAGGAACGCGTCGAGGGTTACTCGCGCGGCATGAGGCAGCGTCTGCACATCGCCCGCGGCCTGCTGCACAAGCCCGATGTCCTCTTCCTCGACGAGCCGTCCATCGGTGTCGACCCGGTGGCGGCGCGCGACCTGCGCCGTACGGTCGCCGACCTGCGGGCCGGGGGCACCACCGTCCTGCTCACCACCCATTACATGGCCGAGGCCGACGAGTTGTGCGACCGGATCGCGGTGATCGCGGGCGGCACGATCCGGGCGCTGGACACCCCGGAGCGGCTCAAGTCCCTGGTGCAGGGGCGCGACATCCTGGAGATCGAGGCCCACGGGGCGGCCGACGAGCACCTCGACCGCATCCGGGAACTGCCGGGAGTGCGGGGGGTGGCGGCCGAGGACCGGGGCAGCCGGCAGGCCGTCATCGTGCAGACGGAACGGGGCGCGGAGCTGCACTCACGGGTCCTGGCGGCGCTCGACGGGATCCGGATCGGACGGGTCGTCACCCGCGAACCCACCCTGGAGGACGCGTACATCGCGATCGTCGAGGAGGCCGCGCAGCCCGAGGAGGCACGGAGCGGTGCGGACAACGGCGCGGACACCGGTCCGGCCGGCGGCTCCCGCACCGCTGTGGCCGCCCCGTCCGAGGAGGCGGCGGTATGACCGTGTCGCGGGCCCTTCGCCTGACCGCCGTCGGAGTGCGGACCCATGTCTCGTACATGAGCCGCTCACCGATCGAAATCACCTTCGCCGTACTCGTGCCACTCGTGTACGCGACCCTCGCCGTCTATCTCTTCCGCGCCGCCGACGACCCCGACCGGCTGCTCACCGCGGCCGTCGGGGCGGGGCTGATGGGCATCTGGTCCTCGGTGCTCTTCGGGTCGGGCGGAGCCGTACAGAACCAGCGATGGCTCGGCACCCTGGAGACGCTGGTCAGCTCGCCCACACCGCTCTCCCTCGTCCTGCTGCCCATCACCCTGGCCACAGCCGTCATCGGTACGTACGCCATGGGCGCGACCGTGCTCTGGGGGGCCGTGCTCTTCGATGTGCCCCTCGACTTCGCGCACCCGCTGCTCTTCCTGGTGGCCGTACCGGTGTGCGTCCTGTCGCTCGGGATGATGGGGCTGCTGCTCGCCGCCACCTTCGTCCTGCTGCGCAACGCCAATGCGCTCGCCAACCCGCTGGACGCGCCCGTGTGGCTGCTGTCCGGGATGCTCGTGCCCGTCACGGTGCTGCCGGACTGGACACGCCCGGTCTCCTGGGCGCTGCCGACCACTTGGGGTTCGCGGGCCGTGCACGCGGCGACCTCGGGAGGCGCGTCCGTCGGCGGGGTGCTGACCCCGATGGCCGTCGCACTCGCACTCGGCGCGGTCTACGCGCTGCTCGCCGTGCTCGTCCTGGGGCGGGTCGAACGCCGCGCGCGGGCCGCCGCCACCCTCTCCCTCGCCTGACACCCTGGAGTTACGCCCCCATGCTCTCCCGCATTCCCCACCTCGCCCGGCGCACCGTCCGTGCGCTGCGACTCGTCGTGGTCGGCGGCGCCCTCTCGTACCGGGCACTGTTCAACTGGACGACACCGCCCATGTTCATCGGCACCCTGCTGGTCGGCCCGCTGCTGCAACTGCTGTTCTTCGTCTTCCTCGGGCGGCAGCTCGGCGTCGCCGACGACCGCTTCTACCTGCTGGGCAACGCCGTGGTCGCCGCCTCCACCGCCTGCGTCTACGGCGGCACCATGGCCATCGCCAACGAGCGCCGCTACGGCACGCTCGGAGCGGTGCTGCTGAGCCCTCGGCATCGGGCTCCGCTCTGGTTCGGGCGCGCTCTTCCCTATGTACTGAACGGCCTCCTCATCAGCGTCTTCACGCTCACTGCCGCCTGCCTCCTGCTCGGGCTGCGGATTCCGGTTGGCTCGCTGCCGGGTCTCGGTGCGGTGCTCGTCGCCGCCGCGGCCGGCTGTTCCGCCTTCGGGCTCGCCCTGGGGGCGCTCGGCCTGCGGTTCCGCGACGTGTTCCTGGTGTCCAACGTGGCGAGTTCCGTACTCCTCCTGCTCACCGGGGCGAATGTGCCGCGGGAGACCCTGCCGGGGTGGATGCGGGCCGTCGGGGACGTACTCCCGCTGACCCATGCCGCCGAGGCCGCCCGGCAGTTGTCCGCGGGGGGTGGCCTCGACCGGGGGCGGCTCGGCGCCGAGCTGGCGACGGGGGCCGGGTACGCGGTGCTCGCCGTCGTCCTGCTGGCCTTCTTCGAACGAGGCAGCAGGCGTCGCGCGACCCTCGACGTGATGTGAATCCGGCCGTCGCGCACCGGCTCCGGCCGACCGTGGCCGGTCACCGCCGCGGTATGCGGCGGCCGGAGTTCACCCGGGGTTCGTGTCGACGACGCCCGTGCGTGGCAGCGTCGCCCTGACGCGAGGCGACTCGGCGCAGGCACCGGCTCCGGGCCGGGCCCGGACAGAGAGGCGTACGGACATGGAGAGCGGACCTGCGATCTTCGCCGGGGCGGCGTTCGCGCTGTTCGGGGCCGCGCTGCTGGTCTGGACGGGGGCGCGAGTCATGCACCGCGCGCCGGTCGCGCACGGGGTGAGCCCCGTCGTCTCCACCGCACTCGCCACTCTGTTCGGCGTACTTTTCCTCGTCCTCGGCGTGTGGTGCTTCACTCACGTCTGATCCATTTCCCTCCCCGGTGCCACCGGGTCCCCGCCGCGCCCCGACCGGGCGGCCACCGGTCCCGGATCCGCGAACACGCCCGGGATCCCGGCCCCTCTCCCCCGACCGCCGCAGCGCGGCCACAGCACCTCGAAACCCGCAGGCGGTGACCGGGCGCACCGCGTATCGGGCGGTCCGGGCGGCAGGAATGGCGGAAGTCGGGTTACCGTTCGAGTGGCCGTTGCGGGCTTTTGCCGTTTGACACGGGGGCGGGTTGTACCGTCACACTCCGCAGCGACAGCACCGTCGGCAGCGTCATCGCGCTGCCCGGATGCCCACTGAGTGTCGACCGGAGAGAAGAGCGAAGTTGTCCCCGACCAGCGAGACCGCACAGGGCGGCCGCCGACTCGTCATCGTCGAGTCGCCTGCCAAGGCGAAGACGATCAAGGGCTACCTCGGCCCCGGATACGTCGTCGAGGCGAGCGTCGGGCACATCCGCGACCTGCCGAACGGCGCCGCAGAGGTCCCGGACGAGTACACCGGCGAGGTCCGTCGGCTCGGCGTGGACGTCGAGCACGACTTCCAGCCCATCTATGTCGTCAACGCGGACAAGAAGGCGCAGGTCAAGAAGCTCAAGCAGCTCCTCGCCGAGTCCGACGAACTCTTCCTCGCCACCGATGAGGACCGCGAGGGCGAAGCCATCGCGTGGCACCTGCAGGAAGTGCTGAAGCCGAAGGTCCCGGTCCACCGGATGGTCTTCCACGAGATCACCAAGGACGCGATCCGGGCCGCCGTGGCCAACCCGCGCGAGCTCAACCAGCGCATGGTCGACGCCCAGGAAACCCGCCGTATCCTCGACCGCCTCTACGGCTACGAGGTCTCGCCGGTGCTGTGGAAGAAGGTCATGCCCCGGCTGTCGGCCGGCCGTGTCCAGTCCGTCGCCACCCGGCTCGTCGTGGAGCGGGAGCGGGAGCGCATCGCCTTCCGTTCCGCCGAGTACTGGGACCTGACCGGCACCTTCGCCACCGGCCGCACCGGTGACGCCTCCGACCCGTCGACGCTGACCGCCCGCCTCAGCGCGGTGGACGGCAGGCGGATCGCCCAGGGCCGCGACTTCGGTTCGGACGGACAGCTGAAGCCCGGCTCCAGCCAGGTGCTGCACCTGGACGAGACGAATGCCCGCGCCCTGGCCGCCGCGCTCGCCGACACCGCGTTCGCCGTACGGTCCGTCGAGTCGAAGCCGTACCGGCGCTCCCCGTACGCCCCCTTCCGCACGACGACCCTCCAGCAGGAGGCGAGCCGCAAGCTGGGCTTCGGGGCGAAGGCCACCATGCAGGTCGCGCAGAAGCTGTATGAGAACGGCTTCATCACCTACATGCGTACGGACTCCACGACCCTCTCCGACACCGCGGTTTCCGCGGCAAGGGCACAGGTCACGCAGTTGTACGGCGCCGACTACCTGCCGGAGAAGCCGCGCACGTACGCCGGGAAGGTCAAGAACGCCCAGGAGGCGCACGAGGCGATCCGCCCCTCCGGCGACCGCTTCCGCACGCCCGCCGAGACCGGCCTGACCGGCGACCAGTTCCGCCTCTACGAGCTGATCTGGAAGCGGACCGTCGCCTCCCAGATGAAGGACGCGGTCGGAAACTCCGTCACCGTGAAGATCGGCGGCCGGACAGGCGACGGCCGCGACGCCGAGTTCTCCGCGTCCGGCAAGACGATCACCTTCCACGGCTTCATGAAGGCGTACGTCGAGGGCGCCGACGACCCGAACGCAGAGCTCGACGACCGCGAGCGCCGGCTGCCGCAGGTCGCCGAGGGCGACGCGCTGTCCGCCGACGAGATCTCGGCCGACGGCCACGCGACCAAGCCGCCGGCCCGCTACACCGAGGCCTCGCTGGTCAAGGAGCTGGAAGAGCGCGAGATCGGCCGCCCGTCGACGTACGCCTCGATCATCGGCACCATCCTCGACCGCGGCTATGTCTTCAAGAAGGGCACGGCGCTCGTCCCGTCCTTCCTCTCCTTCGCCGTGGTCAACCTGCTGGAGAAGCACTTCGGCCGGCTGGTCGACTACGACTTCACCGCGCGGATGGAGGACGACCTCGACCGCATCGCGCGGGGCGAGGCCCAGTCGGTGCCGTGGCTGAGGCGCTTCTACTTCGGTGAGGGCGACGACGCCGCCAGTGGCTCGGCGTCCGCCGCGGGCAACGGCGACGGCGACCACCTCGGCGGTCTGAAGGAGCTCGTCACCGACCTCGGGGC
Organism: Streptomyces sp. NPDC058231; assembly: GCF_042882275.1. Lineage (NCBI taxonomy): Bacteria > Bacillati > Actinomycetota > Actinomycetes > Kitasatosporales > Streptomycetaceae > Streptomyces > Streptomyces sp. NPDC058231. Next base: position 46,360 of record NZ_JBHVWN010000014.1, read on the forward strand.
CATCGACGCCCGGGAGATCTCCTCCTTCCCCGTCGGCAACGACATCAAGCTCCGCGTCGGGCGCTACGGCCCGTACATCGAGCGTGGGGAGAAGGACGCCGAGGGCCACCAGCGCCAGGACGTCCCGGACGACCTGGCTCCCGACGAGCTGTCCGTCGAGTACGCGGAGGAGCTGCTGGCCAAGCCGAGCGGCGACTTCGAGCTCGGTGCGGACCCGGTCAGCGGCAACCAGATCATCGCGAAGGACGGCCGGTACGGCCCCTACGTCACCGAGGTGCTGCCCGAGGGCACGCCGAAGACCGGCAAGAACGCGGTGAAGCCGCGGACGGCGTCCCTCTTCAAGTCGATGTCGCTGGACACGGTGACGCTGGCCGACGCGCTCAAGCTGATGTCGCTGCCGCGGGTCGTCGGCGAGGACGCCGAGGGTGTCGAGATCACCGCCCAGAACGGTCGCTACGGCCCGTACCTGAAGAAGGGCACGGACTCGCGGTCACTGACGTCCGAGGACCAGCTCTTCGACATCACGCTCGACGAGGCCCTGGCGATCTACGCCCAGCCCAAGCAGCGCGGGCGGGCCGCCGCGAAGCCGCCGCTGAAGGAGCTGGGCACGGACCCGGTGAGCGGCGCCCCGGTCGTCGTCAAGGACGGGCGCTTCGGCGCGTACGTCACCGACGGCGAGACGAACGCGACGCTGCGCACCGACGACAGCGTCGAGGACATCACCCCGGAGCGCGGCTACGAGCTCCTCGCCGAGAAGCGCGCCAAGGGACCCGCCAAGAAGAAGACGGCGAAGAAGGCCCCCGCCAAGAAGGCGACCGTGAAGAAGACCGCGGCGAAGAAGACCACGGCGACCGCGGCGAAGAAGACGGCGGCGAAGAAGACGACCACGGCCAAGAAGACGACGGCCGCCAAGAAGACGGCGACGGCGAAGAAGGCCCCGGCCAGGACGGCGTCGTCGGCCTCGGCCGAGGACTGACCGGACGCGAGGAGCGCCCCCGGGCGCCGGAGTGCTGAGACTCCGGTGCCCGGGGGCGCTTTTTCCTTTCGGCCTCTTTTCCCTGGGCGGACCGAGGCCGGGCCTCGCCCGCAGCCGGCCGATCCCCGCCCCGGACGCCCGTATGTTCGGACGGGGCCACCGGCGACCGGACCGCTCCGGATAGGCTGGGCGGATGACGCGAGCCGAGCAGCCAACGGTCGTGAGCCCCACCTCCGACACACTTGCCGCAGACTCACGCGAGCGCGCCGTACGAGCCCTGTTGCGTGTTCCCCCGCTGAAGCGGTTGTGGAGCGCCCAGCTCGTCGGCGGGATCGGCGATGCACTCGCCGTTCTCGTGCTGGTCCTGCTGTCGCTGCAAGCAGCGGTCGAGGGCTCATTCGGATCCGGATTCCGCGGGGCGGCCTTTGCCGTCGCCGCTGTCTTCGGTGCCCGAATCCTTGCCACGCTTCTCTTCGGAGCCGTACTCCTCGGGCCGTTGACGACGCTCGTCGCGCCCGGCGGACCGCTGGACCGGCGATGGCTGATGATCGGGGCGGACGGACTGCGGCTCGCGCTGCTGGTCGTCGCACCGCTCTGGATCGACTGGATGCCCGACAGGGCGCTCATGATGATCCTCATCACCGTCTTCGTCACCGGTGTCGGCGAACGGCTGTGGACGGTCGCCAAGGAGAGCGCCGCACCGGCGCTGCTGCCCGCCCCGCCCATCGAGGGCGCCGCGGTGCGCCCGCTGCCGGACCACCTCGACGCCCTGCGCCGGCTCTCCCTCCGTACCGACTTCGCCGCCGTCCCCGCGGCCGCGGCCGTGCTGCTGGTCGCCACGGTGATCGGCAATCTGCTCTCCTCCGGGCTGGAGTGGTTCTCCTTCCACCAGGCGGCCCTCGGCTCGTACGTCGCGGCGGGACTGTTCTCCGCCTCGATCTCGACCCTCTACTTCCTCGAACTTCCCGGTTCGCCGACGCCCCGCCCTCGCTCGCCCCTGGAGGGCCTGCGCCGGCCGGCCGGCGGTAACGGTCCGGACAAGGGCCGCACCGGCAGCCTCCCGCTGCTCGTCGGCACCTGCGCCGTGATCGCCGCGGCGATCGCCGCGGCGGCCGCCGTCGCCGCCCTGCACGCGGCCGACCTCGGTGGCGGACCGGCCACGTTCGCGCTGCTGATCCTCGCCCTGACGGGCGCCACCGGTGTCGGCATCCGTACCGCCGAGAAGGTGCTCCCCGCCCTGTCGCGCCGGCGGCTGCTGGCCTTCGCCACCGCCGTCACCGGAGTCGCGCTCCTCGCCATGGGTCTGGTGCCGGACACGGCGACCGTGGTCTTCCTCGCGGTCCTCGCCGGCTACGCGGCGGGCGTCGCGGCCAACACCGGCCACACGCTCGTCGACCAGGAGACCGAGGAGTCCCGCCGGGCCAGGACGGCCGAACACCTCCAGGCCGTCGTCCGGGTCCTGATCGCGCTGGGCGCGGTCGCCGGACCGCTGCTGGCCGCCGCGATCGGCACCCACCGCCTGACCGTGGGAGATTTCGTCTTCGCCCACGGCGGCGCCGCGTTCGCCCTGATGCTGATCGGAGCCCTGCTGCTGCCGGTCGCCGCGATCGTCCTCGCGAAGACCGACGACCGCTCCGGAGTGCCGCTGCGCCGCGATCTGCGCGAGGCGCTGCGTGGCGGCGAGCCGTCCGTCGCACCCGCCGCCACCGGCTTCTTCCTCGCCCTGGAGGGCGGCGACGGAGCCGGCAAGTCCACCCAGGTCGAGGCGCTCGCCGAGTGGATCAGGGCCAAGGGCCACGAGGTCGTCGTCACCCGTGAGCCGGGCGCCACGCCGGTCGGCAAGCGGCTGCGTTCGATCCTGCTCGACGTGTCGTCGGCCGGGCTCTCCAACCGGGCCGAGGCCCTGCTGTACGCCGCCGACCGCGCCGAGCACGTCGACTCGGTCGTGCGTCCGGCGCTGGAGCGCGGCGCGATCGTCATCTCCGACCGTTACATCGACTCGTCCGTCGCCTACCAGGGCGCCGGCCGCGACCTCTCCCCGACCGAGATCGCCCGGATCTCGCGCTGGGCGACCAGCGGTCTCGTGCCGCATCTGACGGTGCTGCTCGACGTCGACCCGGAGACCGCGAGGGAGCGGTTCACCGAGGCGCCCGACCGGCTGGAGTCCGAGCCGCCCGAGTTCCACGCCCGGGTGCGGTCCGGCTTCCTGACGCTGGCCGCGGCCGACTCGACCCGCTACCTGGTGGTGGACGCCGGCCAGGAACCGGAATCGATCACCACTGTCGTACGTCACCGGCTCGACCAGCTCCTGCCGCTCTCCGAGGCCGAGATCAAGGCTCAGGCGGAGGCGCGCAAGGCGGCCGAGGAGGAGGTCCGGCGCAAGACCGAGGAAGAGGCCGCGCGCAAGGCGGAGGAGGAGCGGCTGGAGCGCGAGCGCCAGCAGCAGCTCGCCAGGCTCCGCGCCGAGGAGGAGGAGCGCAGGCTCCGCGAGCTCCAGGAGGCCCAGCAGCGCGAGGCGGAGCGGCAGGCCGAGGAGGCCCGGCAGCGGGCCGAGGAAGCCCGCCGGATCGCCGAGGAGGAGCGGGTCCGTCGCGAGGCCGAGGAGCAGGCGCGCGAGGCCGAGCAGGCCCGGCTGCGCAGGCAGGCCGAGGAAGAGGCCCGGCTGCGCAAGGAGGCGGAGGCACGCCGGCTGGAGAAGCAGCGCAAGGCGGAGGAGGCGCTGCTGCGCGCCGAGGCGGCCCGGCGACAGGCCGAGGCCGATGCGGCCGCGGCGGCGGAGGCAGCCCGCGCGGAGGCGGCCGCGTCCGTCCCGGACAACGAGCTGACGGTACCGACGCCGGTCGTCCGCCCCAACGACGTGACGCAGCCGGTGCCGTCCCCGGTGGCCAGGCCGGACGGCGACGCCGAGACGTCTCTGCTCCCGAAGTTCACCGACCGGCCGGGGCGCCCCGCCCCACGGGACGCCGCGGGCTCCGCGGACGAGACGTCGGTGCTGCCCTCGGTACGCGACGTGCGGCAGACCCGGGACGACCAGCCGGAGGACCGGGTCCCGCGGGGGTTCTTCCGCGACGAGCACCCGGCCGGTGGCACGGCGGAGAACGAGAACGAGCGCACCCGGGAACTGCCGCAGATCAACGACCCGCGCGCGGCCCCGCCCGCCGAGGACGGGCCTCAGCGCGGACGCCGCCCCCGCCCGGACTGGGCGGAGGAGACCCCGCTGGACGATCTGCCCACGCTGGCCGACGAACTGCTCGGCGACCACGACGGCGACGACGAGGACCACGGCACCTCAGGACGGGGCCGCCGCCCGCGCCGCTGAACGGTTCCTGACGGGGGAGGGGCACCGGCACGTGCGCCGGGCCGGAGGGGTGCCGGTGGCGGACCGGATCGCCGGGATTGTCAGACCCTTCCCCCACAATGGGAAGCCGGAGCCGTAGACCACCACCGGAAGGGCGGTGACCCATGACCGTATGGGACGACCTGGTCGGCCAGGACCGAGTGCAAAAACAGCTCGGTGCCGCCGCCAGGGACGCCGATGCGCTGGTCACCGCCGTTTCCGCGGGGGAGCAGATGCCTCCCGGGTCGAAGATGACGCACGCCTGGCTGTTCACCGGCCCGCCGGGTTCCGGGCGGTCCACCGCCGCCCGCGCCTTCGCCGCCGCCCTGCAGTGCACGAGCCCGGACCGCGCCCTGGGAGGCGCACCGGGATGCGGCTTCTGCGACGGCTGCCACACCAGCCTCGTCGGCACGCACGCGGACGTCGAGGTGGTCCGCACGGACCTGCTCTCCATCGGTGTGAAGGAGACCCGGGAGCTGGTCCGCCGCGCCCAGCTCTCCCCGGCCGTCGGCCGCTGGCAGGTGATCATCCTGGAGGATGCCGACCGGCTCACCGAAGGCGCGGGAAACGTGCTGCTGAAAGCGGTGGAGGAGCCCGCGCCCCGCACGGTGTGGCTGCTCTGCGCGCCCTCGCTGGAGGACGTGCTGCCCACGATCCGGTCCCGCTGCCGTCATCTCACCCTGCGCACGCCCCCGGTCGACGCCGTCGCCGACGTGCTGATCCGGCGTGACGGCATCGACCCGGCGCGGGCCGCGTCCGCCGCCCGCGCCACCCAGGGGCACATCGGCCGCGCCCGCCGTCTCGCCACCGACGAGAAGGCCCGCGCGCGCCGCGCCGCCGTACTCAAACTGCCGCTCCGGGTGGATGACGTCGGTGGCTGCCTCAGAGCCGCCCAGGAGCTCATCGACACCGCCACCGAGGACGCGAAGCAGGTCTCCGAAGAGGTCGACGTCAAGGAGACGGAGGACATGAAGGCCGCGCTCGGCGCCACCGCCGGAGGCCGGATGCCGCGCGGCACGGCGGGGGTGATGAAGGAGCTGGAGGACAAGCAGAAGCGCCGCAAGACACGGACCCAGCGCGACAGCCTCGACCTCGCCCTCACCGATCTGACGGGCTTCTACCGCGATGTGCTGGCGCTGCAGCTGGGCTCGCAGATCGCCCTCGCCAATGTCGATGTACGGGACGCACTGGACCGGATCGCCCGGTCCTCCACACCGGAGCGCACCCTGCGCCGGATAGAGGCGGTGATCGCCTGCCGCCGGGCGCTGGACCGCAACGTGGCCCCGCTGCTCGCGGTGGAAGCGATGACGATGGCCCTGCGCGCCGGCTGACGCGGCCGCAGCCCGTCCCGCACCGCCGATTCATCCGAAAGGGTAAGAAATCAGGTGAGTCGTCCCCCGAGGGCTACGCTCCGGGGATGGATACCAGGCGACTGCTCCGTACCTTCGCCACCGTGCTCGGCACGGCCGGCCTACTCATCTCCGGCTGCAGCAAAGGCAGTTCGACGACGAGCGCGTCGGGCTCCGTGCCCGTGGCGCCGTCCGCCGCGCTCCAGCCGTATTACGCACAGCATCTGAAATGGCGGGACTGCGGCGCCTCCGGTTTCCAGTGCGCCACGATGAAGGCCCCGCTCGACTACGGGAAGCCGACCGGTGGCGACATCAAGCTGGCCGTCTCCCGCAAGAAGGCCACCGGCCCCGGCAAGCGGCTCGGATCCCTGCTGGTGAACCCGGGCGGCCCCGGCGGCTCCGCCATCGGTTACCTGCAGAGTTACGCCGCCATGGGATACCCCGCCCAGGTCCGTGCCCGCTACGACATGGTGGCCGTCGATCCGCGCGGCGTCGCCGGCAGCGAGCCCGTCGAATGCCTCACCGGCCCGCAGATGGACGCGTACACCCAGGTCGACCAGACCCCCGACGACGCCGCCGAGGTCACGAAGCTGAGCACGGCCTTCAAGAAGTTCGCGGGCGGCTGCGAGCAGCGCTCCGGCAGAATCCTCCCGCATGTCTCCACCGTCGAGGCGGCCCGTGACATGGACGTCCTGCGCGCCCTGCTCGGCGACGAGAAGCTGAACTACGTCGGGGCGTCGTACGGCACCTTCCTCGGCGCGACGTACGCCGAGCTCTTCCCCGCCCGGGCCGGCCGGCTCGTCCTCGACGGTGCGATGGACCCGTCGCTGCCGTCCGAGGAGATGAACCGCGACCAGACCGCGGGGTTCGAGACCGCCTTCCAGTCCTTCGCCGCGGACTGCATCAAGAAGTCGGGGTGCCCGCTCGGCACGGCGTCCACCGCCGACGCCGCCACCCGTCTCAAGCAGCTCTTCGCCGGCCTCGACGCCAAGCCGGTGCCCGCGGGCGGCTCCCGCAAGCTCGGCGAGTCGCTCGCCACCATCGGTGTCGTCGCCGCCATGTACGACGAGGCGGCCTGGCCGCAGTTGCGTACCGCCCTGACCGCCGCGAAGAAGGGCGAAGGCTCGGGCCTGCTGGCGCTCGCCGACAGCTACTACGAGCGCCAGCCGAACGGCAGCTACGCCAACCTCATGTTCGCCAACGCAGCCGTGAACTGCGTGGACGCGCCCCCGGCCTTCAGCGGCCCGGCCGACGTGACCCGGGCCGCCCCCGGTTTCGAGAAGGCCTCCCCGGTCTTCGGCGAGGCCTTCGCCTGGGCCGCGCTGAACTGCGCCGACTGGCCCGCCGCGCCCACCGGAACCGCTCACCGCATCACGGCGAAGGGTGCGCCCCCGATCGTCGTGGTCGGCACCACCCGCGACCCGGCCACCCCGTACAAGTGGGCCCGGTCCCTCGCCGGCCAGCTCTCCTCCGGCACCCTCCTCACCTACGAGGGTGACGGCCACACGGCGTACGGCCGCGGTAGCAAGTGCATCGACACCGCGATCAACTCGTACCTCCTGAAGGGCACCCCGCCGGCTGACGGCAAGAAGTGCTCCTGACTCCCCGCGCCCCTCTCCGCCCCCCTGACCTGCGCATACGGCCTCGGGGGCGGGTGGTGCGGAGCACTCCCGGAAACTGTGTAGACTTAGCGACGCTGCTGATCGCACCATAGTGCGACAGGGCGCGCCGCCTTAGCTCAGTTGGCCAGAGCAACGCACTCGTAATGCGTAGGTCTCGGGTTCGAATCCCGAAGGCGGCTCTGTGGAAGCCTCAGGACTCACTCGCCGTGACCTGGGGCTTTTGCTTTTATTGGATGCGACGGCGCCGTCGACCGCGGGCCGCGCGAGTGTCGACCGCCTCAGTTCTGGTCTCAGTGGGGCCTGGAGCCGGCTTCGATTTTGCGGGAACGAAGAACTCCCCCCGGCCGTGTGGCGACTCCCGTCGTAGAGGCGGCGGTCGTATCCCGGCCTCCGCTGCAGGTGTGACCAAACTGCCAGACGCCAGGCACGCTCGCCCTCGACTGTGCTGGGGCGGCCGTCAACCACCGTGGAGCCGAGGCGTTCCAGAAGGCGGTTGGCGTGGGCCCGTCCACCACTGATCACGCGGGGGCACGCAACCGCGACGGGCGGGCCCCTGAGGGGCATCCCGGCAGGGTGCGGTTCGGTGTTAATTGGGTCGACGTGCTCGCCACGCGTCCGTGACAATCCCCTGCCATGGTGCATGCATCCGATCCGCTCCAGGTCCTCTGGCTCTGCGGGCCGGCAGGCGTCGGCAAGACCACGGTGGGCTGGGAACTCTTCACCCGGCTCACCGCATCAGGGCTCCCTGCCGGCTATGTCGACATCGACCACCTGGGCATCTTCCTGCCAGGACCCCCCGAGGATCCGGAACTGCACCGGATGAAGACGCGCAACCTCGCTGCGGTGCTGGCGAACTTCCATGAGGGGGGCGCTCGGTGCGTGGTGGTGTCAGGAGTCGTGGATCCTGAGCAGGGCGTGTATGCGGACGAACTGCCCGGCATCGCACTGACGGTATGCCGACTGCGTGCCGACCGGGAGGAGTTGGCGCGGAGGTTCATCGGGCGCGGCATGCAGACGCATCGAGTGCAGGAGACGCTCGACGAGGCAGACGTCATGGACGTGAGCGGCTTCGGCGACGTGTGCATCGATACGACCGGGTCGGACGTGACGGAGGTTGTGCAGCAGGTTGCGGAGCGCATCGGCGACTGGACAGGCCCAGGGCGATGCGTCGCAGAGCCGAGGGCCGGGGGCTCGTCCGCGCCGCTGCCCCCCAGCCGGCCAAGCTCGCCCGGCCCGGCCCTGTCATCGCCGGAGCCAAGGATCCCTGCGGCTGGTGCCCGGGTGCTGTGGCTGTGCGGCCCCACCGGAGTCGGCAAGTCGACCATCGGGTGGCCGGTCTATCAGCGCGTCCGCAGCTCCGCCCGCACTGCATACGTCGAACTCGACCAACTCGCCTTTCTCTGTCCCGCCCCACCCGACGACCTCGCCAACCACCGCCTCAAGGCAAGGAACTTGGCTGCCCTGTGGCACGCCTACAGCGATGCCGGCGCCGAGGTCCTCATCGCCAACGGCCCGGTCGAGGACGGGGCGACCGTCAAGACGTACACCGCTGTACTGCCGGATGCCGACGTCACGGTGTGTCGCCTGCACGCAAGCCGCACCGTCCTGACCGAGCGGATCACATCCCGTGGCCGGGGTGGCAGCTGGCCCGCACCGGGCGACCCGCTGAAGGGTCGGCCGACCGCGGAGTTGCTCCGTATCGCCGACGAGGCAGCCGCGACAGCCGGGGCCTTGGAGCGGGCTGCGCTGGGCCACCTGCGCATCGACACGGACGACCGCACGGTCGAGGAGTCGGCGGCCGCGATCACCGCTGCCTGGCAGACCCGCCACTACTCCGACCGGCGATGACGACCTGCCCTCGGGGAACGGGGTCTTCGCGTCGAGGCTGTGCCGGATCGCCCGGTGCGTAACCAGGGACGTCGTCCCTGGTCTCAGTTGCGGTCTCGCTCCGCCGTAGTTCCGAGGTCGTCCGCCAACGTCTTTCGGCGGCCGGCGTGCCGGCTGACCTGCGGCGCAGCTTTCTGCACGGACACCAACGGACGGCGCCGGTCCTCGGCGCCGGCCTCGTCAGCGACTGCTGCCGAGGTCCGCCGGAGGCGGGCGACGGGCCCCTCGGGAGAGGCGGCCGACCGGGGCCGGTTGCAGCCGTCTGTCGCCCATCAGCCCACTTTTCTCCGGGTGCGCGGGACCGGTCCTCGCCCGACTCCGCCGGACGGCTATTGACGTGAGGAGAGACATCAATGCATCATTCCACTAGTTCATTCACCCATTGGGGGTCCGGCCGTGGTGTTCGCCTTTCGGATCGATCGGCGCAGCGGGGTTCCCAGCTATGTGCAGATCGTCCAGCAGGTTCAACAGGCTCTGCGTTTGGGCCTGTTGGAACCGGGGGACCGGCTGCCCACCGCTCGTGCGGTGGTCGAGGCCACGGCGCTCAACCCGAACACTGTGCTCAAGGCGTACCGCGAACTCGAATCCCAGGGCCTGGTCGAGACCCGGCGCAGACATGGGACGTTCGTGACCGGCACGCTCGGTGCCTCCTCAGCCGACTCGCCCTGGCGGGCCGAGCTGGCGGAGGTGGCCACGCGGGCCCATGCGGCGGGCCTGGAGCGTGATGATCTCGCAGCGCTGTTCACCGATGTACTCGAAAATCTCTACGCCCCGAAGGAACCCGATATTGCCCCCCATCAGCAGCTCTGACCCGGCGCTCGCTGCCCACGGCCTCACCGGGAGATACCGGCGCAGAGGTCCCGACGTACTCGACGACTGTTCCTTCGCCGTCCCGGCCGGGGTCGTGTCCGCCCTCGTCGGTCCCAACGGCGCGGGCAAATCGACGTTGCTGGAGCTCGCGGCCGGCCTGCGGCGGCCGAACGCGGGGGTGATCGAGGTGTTCGGCGGGCCGCCGAGGGCCGGACATCCCCAAGTCTCCTACCTCGCCCAGCACCGCCCGCTGTTCACCCGGTTCACGATCGCCGAGACCCTGCGCCTGGGCGCACGGCTCAACGAGGGCAACTGGGACGGCGAGTTGGCCGATCGGGTTGCGGACCCGTCGCGCTTCCACAGGAAGGACCGCATCGGCGATCTGTCCGGCGGTGAGCGCACCCGGATCGCCCTGGCGCTCACCCTCGGCAAGCGGGCCGACCTGCTGCTGCTCGACGAGCCGATGGCAGACCTGGACGTCCTCGCGAGGCAGGAGCTGATGGGCCTGCTCATGGCTCATGTGGCCGACACCGGCACCACCGTGGTGATGTCCTCGCACATCGTCTCCGAGCTGACCGAGGCATGCGATCACCTGTTGCTGCTCGACGAGGGCACGACCCGGCTGCACGGAGACATCGAGGATCTGACCGCCTCCCACGCCGTGGTCACCGTCCCCGGCGGCGCCGACCGGCTCGCCGGTCACACGGTCGTCGAGTCCCGCCCGGCCGGACGTGGCACCAGCGCGTTGATCCGCCCGGGCGGGCCGCTGCCCGCCGACTGGGAGGTCCGGCCCCCGTCACTGGAGGAGCTGGTGCTCGCCCACCTCTCCGCCCCCGGAACCCCCGGCCCCGCCAGTTCGCTCGCACCGAGCAGCAAGGAATCCGCCGTATGACCGCCACCACCCTGAGGGGACCGGCATCCCGCCGGCCCGGCCGGAGCCTGCCGCTCGCGCGCATCCTCATACGACAGTTCCGGGCAGCCATCGCCCTGTGGGCGCTGTCCGTACTGGGCGTCTGCCTGCAACTGACCCTCCACTACCAGGGGTGGGCCGACGCCGTGGCGCTGCGCAACCGCGTCGGCTCGGAGGCGTACCACTTCCGGAACTACGTCGGCGACGCGCACGTCATGACCGCGAGGCTGCTGGCGGACGGCAACATCATCGCGTTCAGGCCCGCTCTGATTGCCGCGGTGATCACCGGTTTGCTGACGGCCCGGGAGTGGGAGGCGCGGCGCGTCACGCTGACGCTGTCCCAGTCGGTCTCGCCACGGCGGTGGTTCGGCGTCCGCTGGGCCACCATGGCGGGGATCCTCGTGGTGCTGACGCTGCCGCTGGTGGTGCTGTACCAGGTCAGTGCCGCTCACGCCGTCCGGCTCGACCTGCTCGTCCACGGCTGGAGCGTCCAGGCCGCGTACTTCAGCATCGGCCCGGTCACCCTCGCGTACGTCCTGCTGGGTGTCGCGGCCGGTGCGCTCACCGGCACCCGGCTGCGCCGCACGTTGCCGACCGTGATCGCCGCACCCGTACTGACCTGGCTGTCGGCCGCGCTGCTGGTGCGCTCGCGGGCGGTGCTGCTGCTCGACTTCCCCCTCTTCCCCAAGGTGGACGGTTTCCACCCGGGCGGGTTGCTGGGCCTCCAGTTCTACGACGCCCTGCCCCAGGACGTGTACCTCGTCAACTCCCTCGGCACCGGCGACTACTGGGGCTACCAGATCGCCTCCAGTGTGCTCGTGCTGGCACTCGCCGCGGTGTTCGCCCTGGCGGCCTTCCGTGTCCTGCGCCGCCGCACCGCGTAGACGACGGCGTGAGTGACGTGCCCGCCTTCCCGTCCCTGACGGGCATACCCGGTACGGATCGGGACCGGCGGTCCCGCCGCTGAACCGTCGTCGGTGCTTCCCCCGGCCGCCACGCGCCCGCGGCGGTCCGATGCTCCGGCGGTGCCGGTCCGAGCTGCCTCGGATCCACCCGAGCCGGACCGCTCGGTCTCCGGTCCGAGCGGCCTATCCGGCCAGTTCACCGATCAGTTCCACCGCGTCGGCGATGAGTTCGCGTTCGTCCGGCGTCAGGTTGGGGTCCGCCGCGCGGCGGACCCCGGCCTCGGTGAGTACGGCGTCCGGGATGCCGCCCTGGGCGGCGAGGTGGGGAAGCAGGGCGGCGAGCAGGGAGCGGGCGCCCGTCGCCGCCGGGGACGCGGGGTCGACCGCGACCTGAGCCAGGATCAACGACGACATGGCCCGGTCCAGGGCGGGCGGCCCCTCCGCGGCGGTCCGCCAGTCGATCACCACCGGGCCGGCGGGCGTCAGCATCACGTTGTCCGGGTGCAGGTCCAGGTGGAGGATGCGGTCTTCGGGGTCCGTGGAGAGCCGGGCGGGGATCGTGTGCAGGTCGCCGAGGAGGCTGGCGAGCATGGCGCCGCCCTCGTGCTCGGTGAGGGCGCCGCAGAGCAGCGACTCCAGCATCGTCCGGCCGCTCAGGCGTTGCAGAACCAGGTCGGAGGGGGTGGCGGCGGCCGGGCTGGGTCCGATGCGGGGTACCGGGTAGCCGAAGGCCGAGAGGTAGGACATCACGGCCAGCTCCGGTCTGGCGTCGCTGCTGTCGCGGTACCGGCGCAGGACCCACGCCTCGTCGATCGCGTACACATCGGCAGATCGTCCGGTGCCCAGCAGGTGGCCTATTCGCATGAGGGGAACCTACTGGTGAGTGGGGGTGTCGGGGGAGATCACCGACGCCTGTGACCTTCCCCCGGTACCGGGGACGCGGCAGGGCGGTCGCGGCGACGGTCACGGCACCGCGGCAACGGCCGGACGCGGCGCCGTTACGGGCGCGGCCCGGGGCGGCGACGTGCGGAACGGCGGGGGCAGCTGTGACCGGACCGGTCCTGGCGTTCACGGAGTAGCCTGAAAAGGCCGAGAATATTCCGTATGCCGGTTTCTCGATCGGTGTCGGTCCCGGCGATTTTGTTCTTCCGGGCCTGTGCATGCGAAGGGGGCCGCCGCTCATGGACATCCTGATAACCGTGGTGGTCGTCCTGGGGATGATCGCGGTGACGGCGTACGTCATCCATCTGCTCAACGGCCGCCACCGGCATCAGCACCTGCGTGCGGTGCACTACGACCACGGGCTGGCCGGCTTCGGCGGGGTCCGCGCCGGACGCGGTGCCGGAGTGGGGCGTGCGGTTCCGCCCGCGCAGACGGTTCAGGAGGGGGAGCCCGCGCCGGGTGCGGCCGAGAACCGTGGTGAGTGACCTCGCCTATTTGGCGTCGGAGTAGCGTTCCACGACCGCCGCCGTGAAGGGGAAGCACACCGGCGTCTCGCCGAAGACGGTCCGCCCCGCCAGGTCACCGGCCGCCCGGACGGCCCGGACGACGTCCTCCGCCTCCTCCTGGGGGCAGTGCACCATCACTTCGTCGTGCTGGAAGAAGACCAGTTCGGCCCGGAGCCCCGCGTCGGTCAGCGACTGGCGCAGCGCGGCGAGGAACAGCAGCGCCCAGTCGGCGGCGCTGCCCTGCACCACGAAGTTACGGGTGAAGCGGCCGCGCGCCCGGGAGTTCGATGAGGCGTAGCCAGGGGTGAACTCGGCGTCGCCGGACGGCTGCTCCTCGCTCTCCTGCGGAATGCCGGCCTCGTCCGCGTCCACCGCCCCGGCGGCCGGCGGGCTGGTCCTGCCCAGCCAGGTCCGTACGAGGCGGCCCTCCTCGCCGGCCTTCGCCGCGTCGTCGACATAGGCGATGGCGAGCGGGAAACGCCGTCGCAGCGCCGCCAGGTTCTTCAGGCCGTCGCCGGACGTCTGGCCGTAGATCGCGCCCAGCAGCGCGATCTTGGCGTGGTCGCGGTCCCCTTGGAACGCGCGGTCCGACAGGGCGGTGTAGAGGTCCCCGTCGTGGCCCGCGACCTCCATCAGGCCGCGGTCGCGGGAGATCGCGGCCAGGACCCTGGGTTCCATCTGGTCGGCGTCCGCGACGACCAGCCGCCAGCCCTCGTCGGCGATTACCGCCTGCCGTATCACCTTGGGGATCTGCAGCGCCCCGCCGCCGTTGGTCGTCCAGCGGCCGCTGACCGTGCCGCCCGGCTGGTACTCGGGCCGGAACCGGCCGTCGCGCACCCAGTCCTGGAGCCAGCTCCAGCCGTGTGCCGTCCAGATCCGGTACAGCTTCTTGTACTCGATCAGCGGCTCCACGGCCGGATGGTCGATCTCCTGAAGCTCCCAGCGGCGGGTCGACTTCACCTTGATCCCGGCCTGCGCGAAGGCCTTGACCACGTCGGCGGGCAGGTCCGGGCGGACCCGGCGGCCGAACGCGGCGGACACCGCGTCCGCCAGCTCGGCCAGTCTGCGGGGTTCGCCGCCGCCGGCGTACCGCTCGCCCAGCAGGTCGTGCAGGAGGTCCCGGTGGACATCGGCCCGCCAGGGCAGGCCCGACCGGTGCATCTCGGCGGCGATCAGCATGCCCGCCGATTCGGATGCCGTCAGCAGGCGCATCCTGTCGGGATGAAGGGCGGCGTCGTGGCGGCGGAGCTGCTCCCCGTACACCTGGAGAAGCGCCTCGAAAGGGATGTCCGTACCGGACCGCGGCTCGAAGAGGGACGACTGCGAGCCGGGCTCCGCGGCACGGGACGGGGGATCGGGGGGTACGGGAGCGTGGTGCAGACGGGCGTGGGCGGCCGCGGCGGAGCGGGGTTCGCCGAGCCGGCCCTCGTGCGCGAGGAGGAGGGACTCGGCCACCTCGATGTCGTAGCAGCGAGCGACCCGCAGGCCCGCGGCGAGCAGCCGGGGGTAGATCTCGGCGGTCGACCGCCAGACCCAGCGGGTGACGTCCGGGCGGGAGCGGACGGCCTCCACCAGGTCGGGTTCGCTCAGGACCGGGGCGGCGGGGAGACCGGCCGGGGTCAGCGGGGTGAGGCGGGCGCCGCCGGTCTCTGTGGCGGCCAGAGCCCAGCGTTCGGTCATGCGTTTGAGTCTGGCAGGTGGGACTGACAGCGGGGGCAGGCCACGCGGGCCTGCCCCCGCCGGGCCACGCGGGCCTGCCTCTGCCTTCCGGCGGTCTTTCACCCGCCCCCGAGCCCGCGCACGCTCATCGGGATGCCCATGGTGTTCAGCGGAAGCGGAAGCGGAAGCGGAAGCGGCTCGCGGGGAGTGGCGATCCATTCCGCCGTTGACCCTGCCGGACGGCTCGGGGCGTCAGCGCCGCCGCGACCGCGACCACCGCGCACACCCCGGTCGCGCCCACCACCACCGGCCACTCCACCGACACCGTCACCGGCGCGGACAACGCGGCCAGAGCGGCGCCGAGCCCGGCCAGGTTCACCGCGGTGACGCCCATGCCGAGCCCCGCACCCAGGGCCACCGCGAACAGCGCCTCCCCGGCGACCACCCCGAGCACCTGTGGACCGGTGGCGCCGGCCGCCCGCAGCGCCGCGAGTTCCGCGGACCGTACCGACCCGGCCATCAGCAAGGTGTTGGCGAGCGCGATCGCCGCGTAGACCAGGGCGATGCCCAGCACCACCATCAGACCGAACCGTGTCTGCGGGCTCGTGCGCGGGTGGGTGGCGGCCAGCCACTGCTGCGTCGACCGCACCGTGCCGCCGCTGTGGCGCAGTGCGGCGGCGACCGCCGTGCGGTCCGCGCCGGGAGCGAGGCGTACGTCGATCCGGTCCACCGGCGCCACCGGCACGTTCGCCGCCGTGACGTAGGCCCCGTTGTTCCCCGTTCCGACGGCCAGGACCGCCGCGATCCGCAGGGACACCGGGCGCCCGTCGCCGAGCCACACCCGTACCGTCGTGCCCACCGTGTGCTGCTCCCACTCCTCGTTCACGACGATCGAACGGTCGTCGAGATCACGGATGTCGCCGGCCACCACCGGCAGCCGCTCCACGGCCGCCAGCGCCGTCGCGTCGTCCACCGCCCGCGCCTGCGCCCTGATGAGAGCGGTGCCCTCCTCCCGTACGAAGACGGCGGTCGACGCGGACGCGGACAGCGTCGCCCCGGGCACCGGCCGCACCGTCAGGTCCTCGCCCGTCACGACCAGATCGGCCCGGGTGTGCTCGCGCGCCTCGGCCGCCCGCGCCTGCGACACCGTCCGCGCGGAGCCCGCCACCGAACCGGCCAACGCCACGACGATCAGTACGGGCGCGGCCACTGCGGCCGTGCGGCGCAGGGACGCCGCCGCGTTGGCCCGTACGAGCATTCCGGTCGCCCCGGGGAACCGGAGCCATCGGGTCGACGAACGCACCAGCAACGGCGCGAGCAGGGCCACGCCGGTGATCAGCGCCATCGGCTGCGTGATGTACGTCTTCCGCTTCAGCAGCCCGGACGGGTCTGTGACCAGCGACTTCGTCATCAGGAACATCGAGCCTGCAAGCAGCGCGAATCCCAGGGCCCGGCGTACGGGCGGCAGCACGCCCGCGTCGACGTCGGCCTCGCGCAGCGCCTCGGCCGGACCCGTCCTGCCTGCACGGCGGGAGGCCGCCCACACACCCGCGAGCGCCACGGCCGGGCCGGTCCAGAAGGCGGCGTACAGCGGCCAGGCCGCGGGACGGATGGCGAACCAGGGCGGGGCGACTTCGCCGTCGACCAGCAAACGGGCGAGATGCGGCGCCCCCCAGCCGCCCAGCGCGCACCCGGTCGCCGAGGCGAGCACGGCGACCACGGACGCCTCCGCCAGCAGCAGCCGTCGCAGCTGGCCGGGGGTGGCACCCGCCGTGCGCAGCAGGCCGAACTCCCTCCGGCGCAGCGCCACCGCGAAGGCGAACGTCGACGCGACGACGAGGACGGAGACGAACGCGGTGACGGCGCCCGCCGTGCCGAGCAGGGCGTTCACGCCCGTCAGCGCCTCGGTGTCCCGCTCGGTGGCGGGGTCGGCGCGGCGGCGTTCGTCGCCGGTGAGGACCTGGGCGCGGCCACCGACGACCCGGCGGACCTCGTCGGCGGGCGCGTCCACGCCCACGGCGTCCCCCGGGTCCGCTCCGGCTGCCGGTCTGCCGCGGGTCACCGGACCGAGCGCCTTCAGGTCGTGCAGGAGTTCGATATCCACAGGGTGTGGATGAGCGAGCGGCTCGGTGATCCGCACGGTGGACGGTCCGCGCCGCACCCGCACGGTCAGCGTGTCGTCGCCCATCACCACCACCGGTGAGGCGGCGAACCGCTGCGGTGCACGGTCCGGGGCGTCGAAGGTCGAGGCGAGGCCGAGCCCTGTCGCCGCGATCAGCCCCACGCCGAGCGCGAGCGCGACGAACATGCCGACGAGGGCGGTCCAGCGGGTCCGCAGTGCGGCGAGCGTGATGGTCAGCACGATGCCGCCCCCGCGTGCGCCGCGGACCCGGTACCCGTTCGCGCGGCGGTCATCCAGGCCGCGATCCGTTCCGCGGAGGGCCCGGTCAGGTCGTCCGCGATCCTCCCGTCGACCAGGAAGACCACCCGGTCCGCGCAGGCCGCCGCCACCGGATCGTGGGTGACCATCACCGTCGTCCGCCCTTCCCGGTCCACGAGTTCCCGCATCGTCCCCAGCACCTGCCGGCCGGTCGCGGTGTCCAGCGCACCGGTCGGTTCGTCGGCGAAGAGCACCGCGGGCCGGGTGATCAGTGCCCGTGCAAGGGCGACCCGTTGCTGCTGGCCACCGGAGAGTTCGGCGGGCCGGTGCTCCGCCCGGCCGGCCAGCCCGACCCGGGCGAGCGAAGCGTGTACCGCGGAACGGGACGGGCGGCGGCCCGCGAGCCGCAGCGGCAGCGCCACGTTCTGGGCGGCGGTCAGCGACGGAACGAGGTTGAACGACTGGAAGACGAAGCCGATCCGGTCCCGGCGCAGCAGGGTCAGCCGGCGCTCGCTCAGCCCGGTCAGCGCCACCCCGCCCACTTCGACCGTGCCGGAGGTCGGCCTGTCGAGCCCGGCCGCGCAGTGCAGGAGTGTCGATTTCCCGGAACCGGAGGGGCCCATCACGGCGGTGAAGGTGCCGGGACGGACGGTGAGGTCGACGCCGCCGAGGGCGTCCGTGTCACCGTACGAGCGCCGCACGGCACGCAGCCGCACGGCGTCGGTGTCAGGGGTCGGAGTCATGTCGTCGATCGAACCGCGCCGGGGTCCGCCGGGCACGACCACCAGAACCCGTCTCCGGGGTAGGGCCAGGCATACCCGGCCGTGCCGCTCTGCCTACCCTGACGTCATGGAACCGGTGATCGACCAGGCATTCGCGGCGGCCCTCTACTCGGACGGCGACGCCGGTCTCGATGCCGGTGCCTCCCTCCTCGCCGCCGATCCGGGCACCGACGCGGAACTGTTCCGGCGTGGCGAGGAATTCGTCCGCCGTGCCTGGGAACGCGGCTGGCAGCCCGCCGACGTCGTGCGCATCGTCCGCCGCGAGCTCGGCGAGAGCGCGGCCGGACTCGCCGCCGACCTGATCATTCCGGAGACCGGAAGGTACGAGCAGCTGCCGCCCCGCTGGCGGTCCCAGCTCGACGAGCTTCCCGCGCCGCCGCCCCGGAACCGTCCCGACCGCTTCTTGTACGCCTCGGCTCTCCTCGGTCTCTACCGGCTGCTGCTGCGGCTGCCCGCCATCGAACCGGTCGGCCCGCCGCCCGGCGCCGGCCACCGGCTCCACCTGCCGCCCGCGCACGACGAACCCCGGATGCTGACCCGGATCCGCGCCCTCCTCGCGAAGGCGGAGGCGACCGGGTTTCCGGAGGAGGCGGAGGCGCTCACCACCAAGGCGCAGGAGCTGATGGCCCGGCACTCCATCGACGAGGCCCTGCTCGCCGCCCGTACGCACAGCAAGGCGGCGCCGGGCGCCTGCCGGATCGGGGTCGATGCCCCGTACGAGACGGCGAAGGCGATCCTGCTCGACGCCGTCGCCTCCGCGAACCGCTGCCGCGCCGTGTGGAACAGCGACCTCGGCTTCTCGACGGTCGTCGGCTTCGAACCCGACCTGGAGGCCGTGGAGCTGCTCTACACCTCGCTGCTGGTCCAGGGCACGGCCGCGATGGCGAAGGCCGAGGCCGGCCAGCGGGCCGGCGGACGCAAGCGGACCAAGACGTTCCGTCAGTCCTTCCTGATGGCGTACGTCCATCGGCTGGGTGCGCGCCTGGCGTCCGACACCGCCCGGGTGACCGCGGCCTCGGCCTCGGACGGGGCGGCCGACAGCGATCTGCTCCCGGTCCTCGCGGCACGGGACGTGGCGGTGACGGACGCAGCGGACCGGATGTTCCCGGAGACCACCAGTACCCGGGTGCGCGGAGTGACGGACGGCGAGGGCTGGGCGCACGGCACGGCCGCCGCCGACCGGGCCCGGATGGGCGAGCGGCGGCCCGGCATCGACGGAAGCCGGTAGCCGGGCGCGGGACGGCGGCATGCCGGTGTGCGGGCGGCAGACGGGTGCGGACCGTCCCGTTCCGGGGCAATGTTCTGATACCTCCCCATGACGGGTATTCCGGTTAGGCTCCCACCATGAGCTGGCTCCGGGCGCTGAAGGAGACCGCCCGCTCGGGGCTGAAGATCGAGCGACGGCGCCTCGAACCTCTCATCGCGATCCGCGCCGCGGCCGGACTCGCCCTGGTCATCGGGGTGGCTCTCAGCGCGTTCGGGCCCGTGGTCGCCGCCAGCTCCGCGTTCGGCGCGTTCCAGGCCGCCATCGCCACCTTTCAGCGCAGCTGGCGTCCGCGGCCGGTCCTCGCCCTCGTCTCCGGCGCGAGCCTGGGGGTGTCGACGTTCCTCGGTTATCTCACCGGGACCGATCTCCCGCTGTTCCTGGCTCTGCTGGCGCTCTGGACGTTCCTGGCCGGCCTCGCCTGGGCGGCCGGGCCGACGGGCGGCATCATCGCGGCGTCCAACGTGGCGATCATGCTGGTCACGATCACCCTCCCCACCTCCGTCGCCCAGGCCGCCCTGCACGCCGCGATGATCGCGTTCGGCGGGGTGGTCCAGGCGGCACTGATCGTCCTCTTCCCGGTACGCAGATGGGGTGCCCAGCGCGACGCGCTCGCCGACGCGCTGGCCGCCGAGGCCGACTACGCGCGCAGGCTGCGCCACGACCCGGCCGCCGAGTTCGACCCGCTCCCGCTGATGACCGCCCGCAGCGCCGCCGCCGTCACTCCGCGTCAGGCCCGCCACCGCCCGGCCGAGCTCCACGGCTCCCGGGGCGTCGCCGAACGGATCAGACCGGTGCTCGCCCTGCTCGCGGACCCGGCGATGGGTGTCCCCGCCGAGGGCAAAGCGCGCGACCGGGTCCGCGAACTCCTCGCCGCGGCCGGATCCGTACTGGATGCGGCGGCCCGCGCGATCCGGCACGGCGACCCGGTGCGCCTCCCCCCTCCCGCCGTCGCGGCCCTGCGGACCCCCGACACCGGCGCGATCCTCACCGGGCCGCCGCGCCGGGCCGCGGACCGCCTCGCCGCGCTGCTCGCCGATGTCATCGAGGCGGCCGAGGGCGACGGGACGAAGGCGGACCGTGCCGAGGCCGACGACGCGGCCGACGCCATCGCCCCGCTGCGACGCCGTCCCACGCTGCTGCGACTGGTCCCCGTCGTCATCCGGTCGATGCGCGCCGAACTGCGCCCCGGCTCGCCGATCCTGCGCCACGCCGTCCGGGTCGCCGTGGTGGTGACCGTCGGCTACCTCATCGGCGGCGTCCTGCCGCTCGGCCACGGCTACTGGGCGCCGATGGCCGCCGTGATGGTGATGCGGCCAGAGTTCTCCCAGACCTACTCCCGCGCCGCGGGCCGGCTCGGGGGCACCATCGTCGGGGTCTTCCTCGCCACCGCCATCGTCCGGACCGTCCACCCCGGGGTCGGCGTCGCCGCCGCGCTCTCCGTCGGGTGCGCCCTGCTGATGTATCTGCTGATGCGCACCGGTTACGCGGTCGGCCAGGCCTGTGTCTCCGCGTACGTCGTCTTCCTGCTCGGCATGGCGGGCGACGACTGGTCGCAGACCGTGCCCGAACGCGTCGTCCTGACCCTCGTCGGCGGCCTCCTCGCGATGGTCTCGTACGCCGTCTACCCGGCGTGGGAGACCCCTCGGCTGCACCACCGGCTCGCCGACTGGCTCGCCGCCGCCGGACGGTACGCCGCCTCCGTCGTCGACCAGTACGCGAACCCCGCGGAACGCACGGACGACGACGTCCGCGCCGCGCTGCTCGCCGTCCGGAAGGCGCGCGTCGACTGGCAGGAGGCGGTGGCGACCGCCCAGCACGAACCCGTGCGTCACCGGGGGCTCTCCCGCGCCGCAGCCGAGGACACCCGGCACGCGCTCGGCCGGCTCGGCCGGGCCGCGATGCTGATGGAGGCACATCTGCCGGGGGGTGCCGGGGCGGTCCGGATCCCTGCCGCCGCGCAGCTCACCGACGCCCTGCGCCGGGCCACCGAGCAGGGCGCGAAGGACGTGCGGGAGCGCCGCGTACCGCACTGGGACGCGGTCCGTGAGGCGCTGGACCGCTGGGACGAGGACGACCGCCTGCTCGGGCGGGCCTCCGACCTGATCGCCCGGAACGGGGCGGGCCTGCTGCTGGAGAGCCTGGAGGAGTTCTCCCGGGGCCTGGACGGAGGTACGGACGGCCGGTCCGGGGCCGGTGGTGCCGGGCGGAGCTGAACGCGCGGCACCACTCCCCGTCAGGGTGTGGGCAGTCCCGGCAGTTCCGTCGGCAGCGCGCCCGGGTCCGTCTTGGCCAGGGTGTCCTCGGCGCCGCCGTTCCACGACACGACGAGTTTCCGGCCGTCGTTGGAGGCGATGGCGCCCATCGTGCGGGCGGTGTCTCCGTCGGTGCACTTCAGCGCCAGCATGACCTTGCCCATGTCCTTCACCTCGCCCGAGCAGACGTGGGCGTCGGCGACGAGCGCGGCCCTTCCGGAGGAGACGGACAGGGCGACCGCCTTGCCGTCGCTCACCCCGGCCCACGTCCCCTCCAGCGCCGCGGCGTCGCCCGCGGAACCGCTGTCGCCGCTGTCGCCGCCGTCGGCGGGCGCCGACGTGTGCGCGTCCGCGGTGTCCGGGTCCGAGTCGCTCTTCGCGCCGTCGCTGCCGCAGCCGGTCAGTGCGACCGCGGCGGCCAGCCCCGCGACCACGACGGCGCCGCTGCGTACGAGATGGTGCACCTGGAATTCCCCCTTGCAGTCGAAAGACCGCGCCAAGTTACCAGGGCGCGGCGAACGATTCGGAAGTCGCTCGGGAGCAACTCCCGGAAGCGGGAGCCAAATAGACGCTTCGTTCGTCTATCTCCGTGGGGACGGGGATACGAAGGTAAAGCTGTAACCAAGAGAACACCCCGCGTGCACGTGCATCTGCTCATGCATCGGCATATGAACACAGCTATGATCCGAACCAGTTGACATTTGCACCTTGCAACTCGGGGAGCGTCCTGTGCACCACGTGTACAACGGCATGGCGGCCACAGAGCTTCGCGGGGTCGCCTGGCAGAAGAGCAGACACAGCAACTCCCAAGGATCCTGCGTGGAGTTCGCCAAGCTGCCCGGTGGCGATGTGGCGATGCGGAATTCACGCCACCCCGACGGGCCCGCCCTGGTCTATACGCCGGCCGAGATAGCGGCGATGATCCTCGGCGTGAAGGACGGAGAGTTCGATCATCTGATAGCAGGTGCCTGACCGCGGTGGTCCTGCGGAAAATGCCCGGGAAAACACGGGCACCGCGCGTGGGTCAGACGCTGTCGGAGAGCCGGAACAGCGCCCAGACGACCTTGCCGCGCACCGCTTGTGCCCCGGCGGAAGGATTCTCCGGGCCCGTCGCCTGTGACGGGTGCCAGCCCCAGCCGTCGCTGAACGATTCCACCAGGAACAGCCCTCGGCCCGACTCGGCCGAATCGGGCGCTTCGGACGCCACGGGCGTCGCCCGGCTGGGATCGCGGACCGCGCAGACCAGTCGTGAGGACCAGCGCATCAGGTGCAGCCGCACCGGACAGTCCTGCGGGACCCTCGGGGCTTCGTCGGGCAGCGCGTGCCGCAGCGCGTTGGTGACGAGCTCGGAGACGACCAGGGCGACGTCGTCGAAGCGGTCGCTCAGATCCCAGCGGGCCAGCGTCGCCTTGGTGAACTGCCTGGCTCCGCCGACGGCTTCGTAGCGGGGCGGCAGGGTGCAGACCGCCGATCCGGAAACGGCTGAGTGGTCGATGGGTGGAAGCCCCTGCCGTAACGGCCCGAGCATCGTCGATCCATTCGTCCCCATGCGAGGCACTCCCGGGATTCGCGGCTGTAGCGGTACTGCGGCACAACACGGACGAGCACGCAGGTGCGCGGGGCCCATGGTTCCGAATGCGCAGAGCAGATGCAAGGGCAGATGCACGTGCACGCGCCTGACCTGTCCGACCCCGTGCCGGTTCTTGCTCATTTCTTCCCGTGGACAGTTCTCCGGGTTTCCGGAAGTCTTCCCGTCTCCGTAATCGAATGAGTACGGGCTGAAGCGTTTTGATGGCAGAATCCGGCTCTTGGGGTTCAGGGGGAGCCCCGATGTCCGGGAAGCGGCGATGGGAGGGTTGGACCAGTGGCGGCAGGCGAGTCGAGCGGGTCTGTGGTGCGGCGCATCCTGCTGGGCTCTCAGCTCAGACGGCTGCGCGACTCGCGCGGCATCACGCGCGAGGCGGCCGGCTACTCCATCCGCGCTTCCGAATCGAAGATCAGCCGCATGGAGTTGGGACGGGTGAGCTTCAAGGCCAGGGACGTAGAGGACCTGCTCACGCTCTACGGAGTCACGGACGAGGCGGAGCGCGATTCCCTGCTCGGCCTGGCCCGCGAGGCCAACGTGGCGGGCTGGTGGCACAGTTACGGAGACGTGCTGCCCGGCTGGTTCCAGACGTACATCGGTCTGGAGGGAGCGGCCTCGCTCATCCGTATCTATGAAGTCCAGTTCGTGCACGGCCTGTTGCAGACCGAGGACTATGCCCACGCCGTCGTCTCGCGCGGCATGCGCGGCGCCCCCACCGCCGAGATCGACCGCCGGGTCGCGCTCCGGCTCGAACGGCAGAAGGCCCTTGTCTCCGAACGTGCTCCGCGCTTCCATGCCGTTCTGGACGAAGCGGCGCTGCGCCGCCCCTACGGCGAACGCGAAGTGATGCGTGCGCAATTGAGGCACCTGATCGACATGTCGGAGCGGCCGAACATCACGCTTCAGGTGATGCCTTTCAGTTTTGGCGGGCATGCCGGAGAGAGCGGCTCTTTCACGATGCTCCGATTCCCGGAATCCGATCTGTCGGACATTGTCTATTTGGAGCAGCTGACAAGTGCGCTCTATCTGGACAAGGCGGAGGAAGTCGCCCAGTACGAAAAGGCGATGGTGCGGCTCCACCAGGACAGCCCCGGCCCGGAGGAGAGCCGTGATCTGCTCCGCGGTCTGCTCCAACTGACCTGATAAATCAGTACGATGACGCCTCAACGGGAGTCTGCACCTGCAGTAAGGGATCGCATGTCCTTCTTCAACGAGCTGGCCAACCAGTACATCGACGGCGAGTGGCGGACCGGTAACGGCTCGTGGGACATCATCGATTTCAATCCCTACAACGGGGAAAAGCTCGCGGCCATCACCGTCGCCACCGCGCAGGAGGTCGATGAGGCCTATCGTGCCGCCGAGCGGGCCCAGCGGGTCTGGGCCGCCACCAACCCGTACGAACGCCGTCTCGTCCTCGAACGCGCCGTGCGCATCACCGAGGAACGCACCGAGGACATCATCGGCGCGATCATCGACGAACTGGGCGGCACCCGGCTCAAGGCGGAGTTCGAGGTCGGCTGCGCCAAGGACTTCCTGCGCGAGGCGATCCAGCAGGCGGTGCGCCCCGAGGGCCGCATTCTGCCGTCCCCGGTGGACGGCAAGGAGAACCGCGTCTACCGGATGCCCGTCGGCGTCATCGGCGTGATCAGCCCCTTCAACTTCCCCTTCCTGGTGACGATGAAATCGGTCGCGCCGGCCCTGGCGCTCGGCAACGCGGTCGTCGTCAAGCCCAACCAGAATGCCCCCGTGGTCGGCGGCGGACTGATCGCCAAGATCTTCGAGGAGGCCGGGCTGCCCGCCGGGCTGCTCAACGTCCTGGTCACGGACATCGCCGAGATCGGCGACGCGCTGATAGCGCACCCCGTCCCCAAGGTGATCTCGTTCGCCGGATCGGACCGGGTCGGCCGCCATGTCGGCGCGATCGCCGGCGGGCTCTTCAAGCGGGCCGTCCTCGAACTCAGCGGCAACAGCGCCCTGGTGGTGCTGGACGACGCGGACGTCGACTACGCGGTCGACGCCGCCGTCTTCAGCCGCTTCGTCTACCAGGGGCAGGTCTGCATGGCGGCCAACCGCATCCTGGTGGACCGTTCCGTGGCCGCCGAGTTCACCGAGAAGTTCACCGCCAAGGTGGCCGCACTGAGGACCGGCGACCCGCGCGACCCCGCCACCCAGATCGGTCCGGTCATCAACACCTTCCAGGCCGATGCCCTGACCGGGCTCGTGGACCAGGCGATCGCGGACGGGGCCACGGCGCTCGTACGGGGCCGTACGCGCGGCAACCTCGTCGAGCCGACGGTGCTCACCGGGCTGCCGGACGACTCGCCGCTGCTGACCCAGGAGATCTTCGGGCCGGTGGCGCTGCTGATGACCTTCGACGGCGAGGAGGAGGCCGTACGGATCGCCAACGACTCCCCGTACGGGCTGAGCGGCGCCGTGCACACGGCGAACGCCGAACGCGGGGTGCGGTTCGCCCAGCGCATCGTCACCGGGATGTTCCACGTCAACGACTCCACCATCCAGGACGACCCGCTGGTGGCGTTCGGCGGCGAGAAGTTCTCCGGGGCCGGGCGGCTGAACGGCGATGCGACCGTGGAGGCGTTCACCACCCAGAAGTGGATCTCGATCCAGCACGGCCGGAGCGAATTCCCCCTCTGACCCCGCCTGTTGAGGACCGAAGTTGTCCGCAATGACCCGTAGCTTGATCGGTGTCAGGAAGGCACCGGGCGCAGGCCCGGACGGTCCCGAAGGGCGGACATCATGGTCACTCACGTTCCCGCAGAGGCACACGGCGACGAGCGCGGCGCGCTCCTCTCCTTCGTCGAGGCCCAGCGCGGCGCGATCCGGCGCTCGCTGATCGGACTCACCGAGGAACAGGCGGCGAGCCGGCCCAGCGCCAGCGAACTCTCCCTCTCCGGGCTGCTGAAGCATGTCGCCGAGGTCGAGCTGAACTGGCTGCGCATGGCGCAGCAGCGCCCCAACGAGAAGGTCCGCACCCAGGAGACCTGGGCGGAGGGCTTCCGGCTGGCCGGGGACGAGACCGTCCCGCAGATGCTGGAGTTCTGGGCGAAGGTCGCGGCGGAGACCGAGGCGTTCATCCACTCGGTGGAGAGCATGAACGACACCTTCCCGCTGCCGGAGGCCCCCTGGTTCCCGAAGGACGAGCGGTGCTCGATGCGCTGGCTGCTGGTCCATCTCGTCGAGGAGACCGCCCGGCATGCCGGGCACGCGGACATCATCCGGGAGTCCCTGGACGGCCGGACCGCGTTCGAGCTGGTCGCCGAGGAGGCGGGCTACCCTAGTCAAAGTTGAATAGGAAGGTGGGTGGATGTCCGCGATCCGGCTGCTGGTGCTCGGCGCGGTGCGGCAGCACGGCCGGGCACACGGCTATCAGGTCCGCAACGACCTGGAGTACTGGGGCGCCCACGAGTGGTCCAGCGCCAAGCCGGGCTCGGTCTACCACGCCCTGAAGCAGATGGCGAAGCAAGGGCTGCTGGTGGCCCACGAGACCGCCCCGAGCACCGCGGGCGGCCCGCCCCGCACCGAGTACGAGATCACCGGACGGGGCACCGAGGAGTACTTCGCGCTGCTGCGCGCAGCGCTGACCTCGTACGACCAGAAGACGGACATGCTGTCGGCGGGCATCGGTTTCATCGTCGACCTGGAACGGTCCGAGGCGGTGGCGCTGCTCCGGGAGCGGGTGGCGCGGCTGGCGGCGTGGCGGGCCTCGGTCACCGAGTACTACACGCCGCAGGAGGGGCCCGAATCGCTGGGCCACATCGGCGAGATCATGAACATGTGGGTCCACTCGGCGGACGCGGGGGCCGAGTGGACACGGGGGCTGATCGCGCGGATCGAGGGCGGCGCGTACACCTTCGCGGGAGAGGGTGAGCCGTTCGTCGGCGTGCTCGCCGAGGGGGAGGAGAACCCGTACGCGACGGGCGCCCCGGACCCCCGGGACCACGGCTGACCCGGGGTGACGGCCCCTTTCCGCCGCCGGCGGGCGGGATTCAGTGGTGGAAGGCCGTCGCGGCGCCCCTGTCATTGCTCAACGGGTGTGACTGGCCACGCAGTTCGGGCAGCAGCGAGCGCAGATCCTCCAGCAGCAGCTCGCCGAGGTCCGAGGAGAAACCGTTGCGGCAGACCACGCGCAGCACCGAGAGGTCCTGCCGGTTGGCGGGGAAGGTGTACGCGGGCACCAGCCAGCCGCGCTCGCGCAGCCGCCGCGACACGTCGAAGACGTCGTACGTCCGCACGTCGTCGGCGGTCGTCAGGGCGAAGACCGGCAACTCGTCGCCCCGGGTGAGGAGCTGGAAGTCGCCGAGATCCTCGATCTGGACGGCCAGCCTGCTCGCCACATCGCGGGACGCCTGCTGGACGGCCCGGTAGCCCTCCCGGCCCAGCCGCAGGAAGGTGTAGTACTGCGCGACCACCTGGGCGCCGGGCCGGGAGAAGTTCAGTGCGAAGGTCGGCATGTCGCCGCCCAGGTAATTGACGCGGAAGACCAGTTCCTCGGGGAGTTCGGTGCCGGAGCGCCACAGCGCCCAGCCGACTCCTGGGTAGACCAGGCCGTACTTGTGCCCGGAGGTGTTGATCGACGACACCCGGGGCAGCCGGAAGTCCCACACCAGGTCCTCGTCCAGGAACGGTGCCACCATCCCGCCGGACGCCCCGTCGACATGGACGGGGATGTCCAGGCCGGTGCGTTCCTGCAGGGCGTCCAGCGCGGCGCAGAGTTCGGCGATCGGCTCGTAGGAACCGTCGAAGGTGGAGCCGAGGATGCCGACGACGCCGATGGTGTTCTCGTCGCACAGCTCGGCGGCGGCCTGCGGGTCGAGATGGAAGCGGCCGCCCTCCATGGGTACCTGCCGGGGCTCGATCTCCCAGAAGTTGCAGAACTTCTCCCAGCAGACCTGGACGTTGATGCCCATGACCAGATTGGGGCGGGCGGTCGACGGATAGCGGTCGGCGTTCCGCGCCGTCCAGCGGCGCTTGAGCGCCATGCCGGCGAGCATGCAGGCCTCGCTGGAACCGGTGGTCGAACAGCCCACCACGGCCGAGGGGTCGGGGGCGTTCCACAGGTCGGCGAGCATCGCCACGCACCGCCGTTCGAGTTCGGCGGTGCGGGGGTACTCGTCCTTGTCGATCATGTTCTTGTCCCGGCACTCGCCCATCAGCACCCCGGCCTCGGGCTCCATCCAGGTGGTGACGAAGGTGGCGAGATTGAGCCGGGAGTTGCCGTCCAGCATCAGCTCGTCGTGGACGAGGCCGTACGCGGTGGAGGGGGGCAGCGGGCCGTCGGGCAGCCGGTGCCTGGGCGGCGCGGACGTCATGCCCGCCGTGGGGTCCGCCTCCCCGAAGAAGGGGTTGAGGGCGAGTCTGCGCCGCTCCTCGGACGGTTCCTGGACATGGTTCGAACCCTTGTGGAGCGGCATCGGTGGGCAGCCCTTCTCAGCTCTCTGGGGTGGTCAGTTCTCGGCGGCGAGGCCGGCCTTGAGGGCCCGGGCGAACTTCACGACCCGTTCGGCCTGTACCCGGGCGGCGGTCAGGGTCTGCTCCCCGACCGGGAGTTCGCCCTGCCCCGCGACGTGCGAGGTGCCGTACGGGTTGCCGTCGACGAACTTCGACGGGTCCGTGTAGCCGGGGGCGACGAGGATGCCGCCGAAGTGGTGGATCGTGTTGTAGAGGGCGAGCAGCGTCGACTCCTGGCCACCGTGCGCGGTGCTGGTGGAGGTGAAGCCGCTGTAGACCTTGTCCGCGAGACGGCCCGCCTGCCAGAGGCGGCCCAGGGTGTCCAGGAACTGCTTGAGCTGGGCGGCGACATTGCCGAACCGGGTCGGCGAACCGAAGATCACGGCGTCCGCCCAGACCAGGTCGTCCGGTGTGGCCGTGCCGATGCCGGCGGTCGCCTTCGCGTTGGCGGCCCAGGCCGGTTTGGCGTCGATGGCCGCCTGCGGGGCGAGTTCGGTGACCTTGCGCAGCCGTACCTCCGCGCCCGCCTGCTTGGCGTCCTCCGCGATCGCCGCGGCGATGGTGGCGATGGTGCCGGTGGCGGAGTAGTAGATGACGGCGACGTTGACGGGCGTGGGCATTGCGGGAACCTCCGCAGGACGAATCTGTGCATAGCTGTATGAAAGTGACGATACGGATAAGTGGCGCAAGCGGCGCGCCTGACGGGGCGGGGCGGGGTCCGGTTCACCGCAGCGGTGTGCCGTCCGGGCGGAGCTGCATCTGCGGCCGTCCCGTCACCAGCAGCCAGGCGGGCAGCGAGGCGACGCAGAGCAGCGGCAGCACGGATACGCCGCTGACCAGCACCGCCGCGGTGAACAGGCTCAGCCAGCCCTGCCGGGTGACGGCGAGCAGCATCCCCAGCACCGCGCTCGGCACCGCGAGCGCCGGCGGGACCGAGTCGACCAGGGCGTGCGCGCACAGTCCCAGCGCGACGCCCACGAAGATGGCCGGGAAGATCCGTCCGCCCCGGAAACCGCAGGTCGCGGCGGTCACCAGCGCGGCTGCCTTCACCACGGCCATGACGGCGAACTGCCCCGCCGACCACCCATCGGGGTGCGCGGTGAGTTCCTTCACCTCGTCCAGCCCCTTGAACAGGGTGAGATGGCCGCCGAGCGTGCCGAGCAGCCCGAGTGCCAGGCCGCCCGCGGTCAGCATCGGGACGGGATGCCGCAGGGTGCGGAAGGCGCGGTGCGCGTAGGGGAACGCGTACACCGCCGCGAGGCCGAGCAGCGCCGCCGCCGAGGCGATCGCGGCCGAGGAGAGCAGGTCGCCCCAGTGCGGGCCCGGGTAGGGCGGCAACGACAGGTCGAAGCTGGGATGGGCCAGCAGCGACATGGTGAGCGCGCCTGCGGCGCCCGCCGCGAGCGGGGCGAAGAGCCGGTCCCAGAGCGGGCCTGGCGCACCGGCGGCGGCGAGCGATTCGGAGAGGATCAGCGCGGCGGCGACCGGGGTACCGAACAGCGCCCCGATGGTTCCGGCCGAGGCGAGCAGGGTCCAGAGCTCGGCCGAGGAGTCCGGGGCCGCCCGGCGGCCCAGCCAGAAGGCGAGCGCGATGTTGGTGGCGGTGATCGGGTTCTCGGGACCGAGGCTGACCCCGCCCGCCAGCGCCAGGACGGTCACGGCCAGCAGCCCGGGCAGGACGCCCGGGGGCATGGGCGGGTCGACCAGCCCGGTGGTGGCCGGATCGGGGCCGGCGTGTCCGGGCACCGAGCGGACGACCAGGCCGATCGCGAGGCCGGTCGCGGTCAGCATCACGATCATCCACAGCGAGGAGTACCTGCCGACCGAGAACGCGTCGGGAAGGGTCTTCCAGAGCACGTCCTGGAGCCGCTCCGCGAGCAGGCTGACACCGAGCAGGACGAGTGCCGAGGCCACCCCGACGACCAGTGCGGGCACGACGAGGAGGAGCAGCCGGTGCAGGGGGCCGGGCTCGGCGGGAGCCGGGGAGTCGGGGGCCATCGGCTCACCATAGTCAGGCAAAAGGCGCATAACCCTCCTATGGCTGTGGGGATGCGGGAGGATTCGGGCTTGCACCTCACGTGACGTCAGGAGCCAGGCTCGGACCCGTACCGACGAAGCGGGGGTACGGAGCGGGGCGAGGGAGGAGGGGGAGTCATGGACCATTCCGTCGGTCAGGTCGCCGGTTTCACCGGAGTCACGGTGCGCACGCTGCACCACTACGACGGCATCGGGCTGCTCTCTCCCGGTGGACGCAGCCGGGCGGGCCACCGGCGGTACAGCGACGCCGACCTGGACCGGTTGCAGCAGATCCTGTTCTACCGGGAACTCGGCTTCCCGCTCGAAGAGATCGCGGTGCTGCTCGACGACCCGGACGCGGATCCGCAGGACCACCTGCGCCGCCAGCACGCCTTGCTGTCCGACCGGATCGCCGGGCTCCGGAAGATGGCCGCCGCCGTCGAAACAGCCATGGAGGCACGGAAGATGGGTATCGACCTCACACCCGAGGAGAAGTTCGAGGTCTTCGGGGCCAAGGACCCGGAGGAGCACGCCGAGGAGGCGGAGCGCCGCTGGGGCGGCACCGCCACGTACGCCGAGTCGCAGCGCCGGGTGGCCCGGTACACCAAGGACGACTGGAAGCGGATACAGGCCGAGGTCGCCGCATGGGGCGAGGCCTACACCGCGGTCATGGAAGCGGGCGACGAGGCCGGCTCGGAGGCCGCGACGGAGCTGGCCGAGGCGCACCGGCTCCACATCTCCAGGTGGTTCTACGAGTGCACCTACGAGATCCACCGCGGACTCGGCGCCATGTACGTGTCCGACCCGCAGTTCCGCGCGTACTACGAGTCGATCAGGCCCGGCCTGGCCGAGCACCTGCGGGACGCGATCGAGGCCAACGCGGAGCGCCGGGCCTGACCGGCGGCGGGGCCGGGCTCGCCCCCGGCCCCGTGGGTGCCCGGCCGGCGGTCAGGCGATCCTGTCGATCACGGCCGCCGTGCCGTAGGCGCAGACCTCCGTACCCACGTCGGCCGCCTCGGTCACGTCGAAGCGCATCATCAGCACCGCGTTGGCGCCGCGTGCCTTCGCCTGCTCGACGAGCCGCTCCATGGCCTGGTTGCGGGTCTCGACGAGGGTCTTGGTCAGGCCCTTCAGCTCGCCGCCGATCATCGACTTCAGCCCGGCCCCGATCTGGCTGCCGAGGTGGCGGGAGCGCACGGTCAGACCGAACACCTCACCGATCACCTGGGTCACCCGGTAGCCGGGGACATCGTTGGTGGTGACCACCAGAACCTCGGAATGTGCGGTCTGGCCGCCGCCGTAATCGTCAATGCCCATGGGTGGCACCTCCTGGGGACAGCTTTGTCCCGGTTCACCCCGTGTGCATCCTCACGTGGGCCACTGGAACCGGGGGGTGTGGCGCGGCGTTGATACTTTGGGCGGCCACGCAGCCGTCATCGACCACATCCTGGAGCCCGGACCCTTGAATACGCTTGCGCTCGGACCGAGCTGGCTGGACCCGGACCACCTCATCGGACAGTTCGGACTGCTCGGCGTGCTGGTCGTCGTCTTCGCCGAGTCCGGGCTGCTGATCGGCTTCTTCCTGCCCGGTGACTCCCTGCTGTTCACCACGGGTCTGCTGGTGACGGCGGGCAAGCTGCACACCCCGTTGTGGCTGGTCTGCGTTCTGGTGGCACTGGCGGCCGTCCTCGGCGACCAGGTGGGCTATCTCTTCGGCCGCAAGGTCGGGCCCGCGCTCTTCAGCCGCCCGGATTCCCGCCTCTTCAAGCAGGAGAACGTCGAGAAGGCCCACGAGTTCTTCGATAAGTACGGTCCGAAGTCCCTGATCCTGGCCCGTTTCGTGCCCATCGTGCGGACGTTCACGCCGATCATCGCCGGTGTCAGCCGGATGAACTACCGCTCGTTCATCACGTTCAACATCATCGGCGGCGTGCTCTGGGGCGTCGGGGTCACGCTGCTCGGCGCGGCCCTCGGCAACATCGCGTTCGTGCACGAGAACATCGAGGCGATGCTCGTCCTGATCGTGCTGATCTCGGTCGTGCCGATCGCCATCGAGTTCCTGCGGGCCCGCAGCAAGGCGAAGAAGGAAGCGGCCAGGGGCGGCGACGGGCAGGGTCCGGTCGCCGGCGGCGGCAACCCGCCCACGGGCCAGCGCGGCCGCCACGCCAGGCGCTGACCCGCTCCGGTCCCGGCGACGACCGTCAGAAGCCGCGCGTCCGCTTGGCCGCGCGGCGGTTCGCCCCGCCGACCGCCCCCGGCACCCGCATGAACAGCCGGGAGATCTCGCTTCCCAGGTTCACCCCGATTGCGATGGCGAGCGCCGTCGCCACGGCGGCGGACAGGGAGGCGAGCCCCTGGTCCAGACGGTTCTGCGCGACGCCGAGCAGGCCGAAGTAGGTGGCCGAACCCGGCAGCAGCGGACCGATCGCCGCCGTGATGAACGGCAGCGACGAGGTGTACCGGTACCGCGAGAGCAACTGCCCGAACAGGCCCACCAGACCCGCCGCCACCGCCGTGGCCGCCACCGGTGAGATGCCCGCGGTCCGTGCCATCGCCCCGTAGATCACCCAGGCCACCCCGCCGTTGAGGGTCACCGCGAGCACGGTGGACCGCTCCTGCTGCAGCAGGATGGCGAAGGCGAAGCAGAGCGCCATCGACGCCAGGATCTGCACCACCGGCCGGTCGTGGATCACGAACCGGGCCTCCGGATTCAGCTGGCCGCCCAGCTGCAGCCCCAGATACAGGACCAGCAGGACCCCGGTGACGATGCCGATGAAGAAGTACATGACTTCGAGGAGCCGGGCCGCCGCGGTGATGTAGTAGCCGGTCAGGCCGTCCTGGACGCCCGCCACCAGGGCTCGCCCCGGCAGCAGCGCGAACAGTCCACCGGTGATGACGGCGGAGGGCCGCACGGCCGTCGAGTGGGTCAGGGTCAGCGCGACCCCCAGCGCCGCCGGGGGCATCGCGGCCACCACGAACTGGTAGAACTCCGGGAGCCCGCGCCCGGCGCAGAGCCAGGCCAGCCGGTCGCCGAGCATGGCGCCGACCGCCGCCACCACGAAGACCAGTGCGTTGCCGCCCACCAGCACCGACGCCGCGCCGGCCAGCCCGCCGCCGGCCAGGGTCAGCACCCAGCCCGGGTACGGGTGCCGGTTGCGGCGGATCTCGGCGAGCCGCCGGTACGCCTCCTCCAGGGAGACCTCGACGTCCTCGTGGGTGATGTCGTCGATGAGCCGGAAGACTGCCGCCAGCCGGGTGTAGTCGGTGCCGCGGCGGCGTACGGTGCGGCTCGCCGTCACCGGGTCGTCGACCAGCGAGGGCTGGTGCGAGATCGACAGCAGGGTGAACGTGACCGTGGGCTCGCAACGGTCCAGGCCGTACGAGCGGGTCACCGCGAACATCGCGGCCTCGACGTCCTCCGCGCCCTCGCCGCCCGCGAGCAGCAACTCCCCGATACGCAGTGTCAGGTCGAGCACACGCGGCACCGCGGGCCCCACGTCGTCGTGCTTCTGCACCGGCTCGGGCGCCGGCCGCTCGGCGACCGGCATCCGCAGCATCGTGCGCATCCGGTCCTGCCAGGGAGCCTCCTTGGTCAGCCGGACCATCGGAATGCCGTGTGCGGGGGTGAACGCGGGCGGTGACTCCCTGGCGCTGTACGTACGCGGCGGCGCGAAGGCCGAACCGATCGTGTCCGAGCCCGATCCGGAACCCGAAGCGGAACCTGAACCAGGGCCGGATCCGGACCCCTGCGGCTCGGTGGGCAGACCGGCCGGGAGGGCGAACTCCGAGGTGGGGTGGTCTTCCTCCGGCGGGCCTGCGGTGCGCCCTACCCCGGCCGGTGGGACGAAGGCGCTCCGCGCCTCGTCGGACTGGGGCTTCTGGTCCTCGGGACCGCCCGGTTCCGCCACCACTCGACCTCGCTCATTCTTGGCTGCGCGTCTTCGGTTGCGCTCCTGCCCAGTATGGGCGCGGACATGGCCATGGACACGGAACGGGCGGCACACCAGGACATAAGGTGTGCCGCCCGTTCCTCGCGCGGAACCATAAACGGAATCGCGAGAAAGACCGCGGTCAAGCCTGTGGGCCGACTACCGGCACCCGCAGGTGTCAGTGCGCGCCGCCCTGCGCCTCAAGGCGCTTGTAGGAAGCCTCGATCTCGGCCTCGGCCTCGGCGCGGCCGACCCAGTCGGCGCCCTCGACGGACTTGCCGGGCTCCAGGTCCTTGTAGACCTCGAAGAAGTGCTGGATCTCCAGGCGGTCGAACTCCGACACGTGGTGGATGTCGCGCAGGTGCTCCACCCGGGGGTCGGAGGCCGGGACGCACAGCAGCTTGTCGTCGCCGCCGGCCTCGTCCGTCATGCGGAACATGCCGATGGCGCGGCACTTGATGAGGCAGCCGGGGAAGGTCGGCTCGTCCAGGATGACCAGCGCGTCCAGCGGGTCGCCGTCCTCGCCGAGAGTGTTCTCGACGAAACCGTAGTCCGCCGGGTAGCTGGTCGAGGTGAAGAGTCGACGGTCCAGGCGGATCCGACCGGTCTCGTGGTCCACCTCGTACTTGTTCCGCGAACCCTTCGGGATCTCGATGGTGACGTCGAACTCCACGGGTGGCTCCTCCATGATCAACACATACGACTGGTGATTAAGTGTCCCCCACGGAGATGCGTGCTCGCGAAAGGGGCTGGTCAACGGTGACCGAGCCGGTGAAAAGACCGTCGATCAACCCGTTGAACGCATTGCGCGGGCCGGCCGTGGCGGGCTGCCTGAACAAGGTGTACGGATCGAGCAACTGGCAGTTCACGGCAGGCTCCGCCGTCCTCGGCCTGGCGCTCGCAGCCGGCGCCGTCCTCGCCGCCGGTCCCTGGGACTCGGGTCAGCGTAAGGCCGAGCAGCAGTGGGCCGCCGCCCGGGACCGCACAGGTGGCGCACATCACCAGCCCGCCGCGCCGGCCGCGGCCGCGCCGGCCCCCGCCCCGAGTGCCCCGGCCGTCCTCGCCGCGCTCGGCACCGCGGAGGGACAGACCGCCGCGGACGCTCCGGACGGCGCGACGGCCGCGCTCCGCGACCGTCTCACCGGGCTGCTGGACTCCCCCGCGCTCGGCACCGTACGCACCGCCGTCGTCATCGACACCGCGACCGGCAGGCGGCTGTACGGGAAGGGCGCCGGCACCGCGATGACGCCCGCCTCCACCGTCAAGATCGCCACCACGGTGGCCGCGCTCTCCGCCCTCGGCCCCGACCACCGCATCGCCACGACCGTCCGGGCCTCCCCGGACTCCCGCACCCTCACCCTGGTCGGCGGCGGCGACCCGACCCTCGACCGGGCGGCGCTGCGCTCACTGGCCGCCGACACCGTGCGCGCGCTGCGGGACCGCGGTGTCGGCACCGTCCGGCTCGCGTACGACACCTCCCGGTACTCCGGACCCGCGCTGCACCCGATCGGCCCCAACGAGAATCTCGCCCCGGTCAGCGCCCTGATGATGGACGAGGGCCGGCTCGACCGCACGGACTCCGGACCCGCCCCGCGCAGCGGCGACCCGGCCGGCGACGCCGCCCGCACCTTCGCCGGACTGCTGAACGACGCCGGCGTCGGCACCGGGCCGGGACCCGCGCGGGGCAGGGCGGCCGCGAATTCCCGGCCGGTCGCCAAGCATCTCTCCGCCCCGCTGTCCGGCCTGGTCGAGCGGGCCCTGACCAACAGCGACAACGACATCGCCGAGGCACTGGCCCGGCAGACCGCCCTGGCCGCGGGCGAACCGGCCGACTTCAAGGGCGCCCGACGGGCCGTCACGGCGCAGCTGAAGAAGCTGCACCTGCCGCTGACCGGAGCGAACTTCGCCGACGGCAGCGGGCTGAATCGTCAGGACAAGGTCACCGCGGGACTGCTGGCGGGGCTGCTGGCCCGCGCCGCCGACCCGGACCGCCCCGAACTGCGCCCCGTGCTCACCGGCTTGCCGGTGGCCGGCTTCAGCGGCACCCTCCGCGACCGGTACACCGTGAAATCGCCCGGCACCGGCCTGATCCGGGCCAAGACCGGCACCCTCACCGGGGTGAACACCCTCGCCGGAACGGTCGTCGACGCGCAGGGGCGGCTGCTCGCGTTCGCCTTCCTGTCCTCCGGCACGACCTCGCCGTCCGAGGCCCAGTCCGCCCTCGACGCCCTCGCCACGAGCCTCACGTCCCACCCCCGATGAGCCGGTCGACAGCACACCGCGAACGGACCCGAGCACGTACGGTTGACGCATGACGAGCATCGGTGGTGCCGAGATGGTCGACTGGAATCTGGCGGTCGCGACCGCGACCCGGCTTGTGCGGCCGGGCCCCGACATCAGCCGCGAGGAGGCCCGCGAGGTCGTCGCGGAGCTGCGCCGGCATGCCAAGGCCGCGGAGGAGCACGTCCGTTCCTTCACCCGGATGATCCCGGAGGGGACCGAGCCGGAGGACACCCCGGTCCTGGTCGTCGACCGGACCGGCTGGATCAAGGCGAACGTCGCGGGCTTCCGCGAACTGCTGCGCCCGCTCCTGGAGAAGATGCAGGACCGGCGCCCGAACGGACCCGGCGGCGCCGTGCTCGGCGCGGTCGGCTCCAAGGTGACCGGCGTCGAGCTGGGCATGCTGCTGTCGTTCCTGGCCTCCCGGGTCCTCGGACAGTACGAGACGTTCGCCCCGTCGGGCCGTGAACTCCCGGCCGCGGTCGACGGCGGCGGGCGGCTGCTGCTCGTCGCGCCGAACATCGTCCACGTCGAGCGGGAACTCGACGTGGACCCGCACGACTTCCGGCTCTGGGTCGCGCTCCACGAGGAGACCCACCGCACCCAGTTCACCGGCGTGCCCTGGCTCCGGGACCACCTCCAGGGCGAGATCCAGGCGTTCCTCGACGAGACCGACGTCGACCCGATGACCGTGCTGGAGCGGCTCCGCGAGGCCGCCCAGTCGCTGGCGGGCAGCACCCCCGAGGGCGAGGAGGGTGAGGACGGCGGCCGCAGCCTCGTCGAGCTCGTCCAGACCCCCGCCCAGCGCGAGATCCTGGGCCGGCTCACCGCCGTGATGTCGCTGCTCGAAGGCCACGCCGACTACGTGATGGACGGTGTGGGGCCGGAGGTCGTGTCCTCCGTCGGGGAGATCCGGGAGAAGTTCCAGCAACGCCGCGCGCGCGGCGCGAGCCATCTCGACCAGGCACTGCGCAAGCTCCTCGGCCTCGACGCCAAACTGCGCCAGTACCGGGACGGCGAGCGGTTCGTGCGCGCCGTGGTCGACGAGGTGGGCATGGACGGCTTCAACCGGGTCTGGACCTCCCCGAAC
The DNA here is from genome assembly GCF_042882275.1 of Streptomyces sp. NPDC058231. NCBI lineage: Bacteria > Bacillati > Actinomycetota > Actinomycetes > Kitasatosporales > Streptomycetaceae > Streptomyces > Streptomyces sp. NPDC058231. The sequence goes on from NZ_JBHVWN010000014.1 coordinate 84,313, forward strand.
ACGCTCCCCACCAAGGCCGAGATCGCCAGGCCTGCGGAGTGGATCGCGAGGGTGCACCGTAGGGCAGAGCCGTGATCATGAGGCGGCCGACGGCGGAAGCCCGAAGAAGTACGCCCCGGTAATCACCCATCCGAGGGACCGTGGAGGCATGGAAAGGCGTGCAATGCTCGATGGACGGCCTGGCTCTGTCACCATCGACGCACTCTGAGTGACGGCACTCCTGTTCCGTCGCTCCGAGACGCCCCCCAAAAAAACCTTCACGAAGGGCACCGGACATGGGTCCCCATCCTGCGGTCGCGGCGATACGCCTGGCGGTCCGCCGCGTACTCCACGACGTACTGAACGAATTCGCCGATCGCGTCCAGCGCCCCGAGCTCGCCGAAGCCGGCAGCTGCGGTCGGCGCCGCGCGCTTCCCGAGCGCCCCGACACGCCGCTCGTACTGGTGGCCTGCTCGGGCGGCGCCGACTCCATGGCGCTCGCCTCCGCGCTGGCCTTCGAGGCCCGCAAACTCGCCGTCCGGGCCGGCGGCATCACCGTCGACCACAACCTCCAGGACGGGTCCGACACCCGCGCCGCCGAGGTCGTCGCCCGCCTCGCCGCCATGGAGCTCGACCCGGTCGAGGCCGTCGCCGTCCACGTCGGCCGTGACGGCGGACCCGAGGCTGCCGCCCGCGACGCCCGCTACGCGGCCCTGGACGCCGCGGCGGAGCGCCACGGCGCCACTGCCGTCCTGCTCGGCCACACCCGCGACGACCAGGCGGAGACGGTCCTGCTCGGCCTCGCCCGCGGCTCCGGCATCCGCTCGCTCTCCGGCATGGCCGCCGCGTCCGGCCCGGCCGGCCGCTACCGCCGCCCCTTCCTGCAGCTCGACCGGCAGACCGCCCGCAAGGCGTGCCTCGTCCAGTCGCTGCCCGTCTGGGACGACCCGCACAACGTCGACCCCGCCTACACCCGCTCGCGGCTGCGTCACGAAGGCCTGCCCGCTCTGGAGAAGGCCCTCGGCAAGGGGGTCGTCGAGGCCCTCGCCCGCACCGCCCAGCTCTCCCGCGACGACGCCGACGCCCTGGACACCTGGGCGGCCGAGGCCGACAGCGCCGTACGGGACGACACCGGGGAGCTGGAATGCGCCAAGCTGTACGCGCTGCCGCCCGCGGTACGCCGGCGGGTGCTGCGCAGGGCAGCCGTGGAGGCGGGTGCTCCGGCCGGTTCGCTCTTCGCCCGGCACATCGAGGAAGTCGACCGGCTGATCACCGGCTGGCGGGGCCAGCAGGCCATCAACCTCCCCGGCCGAGTCGAAGCCCTGCGCCAGGGTGGCAGACTGGTGATTCGGCAGAGCTGAAGCACAAGCGGCTGACATGCAGGCGAGCGGCCGCGCACGGCCGGGGCACCACCCCGGACCGGGCAGGCAAAGAAAGAGACGCGGGTGAACGAGAAGGACATGGGCAACGACCTTCAGTCGGTGCTCCTCACCAAGGAAGAGATCGACGCCAAGCTCGTCGAGCTGGCCGCGAAGATCGACGCGGAGTACGCGGGCAAGGACCTGCTCATCGTCGGTGTCCTCAAGGGCGCCGTGATGGTGATGGCGGACCTGGCGCGCGCGCTGTCCACCCCCGTCACGATGGACTGGATGGCCGTCTCGTCGTACGGCGCGGGCACCCAGTCCTCCGGTGTCGTCCGGATCCTCAAGGACCTGGACACCGACATCAAGGGCAAGCACGTCCTGATCGTCGAGGACATCATCGACTCGGGCCTGACCCTGTCCTGGCTGATGTCGAACCTCGGTTCGCGCGAGCCCGCCAGCCTGGAGATCTGCACCCTGCTGCGCAAGCCGGACGCGGCGAAGGTCGCGCTCGACTGCAAGTGGGTCGGGTTCGACATCCCCAACGAGTTCGTCGTCGGCTACGGGCTGGACTACGCGGAGAAGTACCGCAACCTGCCGTTCGTCGGCACGCTCGCGCCGCACGTCTACGGCGGCTGACACCGCCGCGGGCCTTTCCCCGGCCCGTCCCAGGGCCGGGTGCGCTCTCCGGGGAACCCCTGACGGTTTCCCGCCGTTGAAGCCTTCGAAGGCCGGTTTGACAGACGTCCCAGGCAGTCGCAGGTGACAATGCTGGGGTACCGTCCGAAGAACAGTCTTTTCTCACAGCAGCATTTACCTACGGGCAGGAGGGACGGGGCGACTTCGCTCCGTATGGATGGACGTGAAGCGATACTTCCGTGGGCCGGTCATGTGGATCGTGCTGGCCGTCCTCGCCGTGGTCGTGTTGATGCAGGTCGTCGGCTCGTCGGGCGGCTACAAGACGGTGGACACCGGCAAGGTGATCCAGGCGATCAGCAAGGACCAGGTGGAGCAGGCCAAGCTGACCACCGGTGACGAACAGATCCTCAAGATTGAGCTGAAGAACGGCCAGAAGCTCTCGGGCGAGTCCGGCAGCAAGTTCCAGGCGAGCTACATCGGCGACCAGGGTGTCCAGCTGGCCGACACGCTGCAGAAGAAGTTCGAGAGCGGTGACATCGAGAAGGGTTACACCGTCTCGCCGTCGAAGCAGTCCCCGTTCGTCTCGATCCTCCTCTCGCTGCTGCCCTTCGTCCTGATCGTGGTCGTCTTCCTGTTCCTGATGAATCAGATGCAGGGTGGCGGCTCCAAGGTCATGCAGTTCGGCAAGTCCAAGGCCAAGCTGATCACCAAGGACACCCCGAAGACGACCTTCGCCGATGTGGCGGGGTCCGACGAGGCCGTCGAGGAGCTCCACGAGATCAAGGAGTTCCTCCAGGAGCCGGCGAAGTTCCAGGCCGTCGGCGCCAAGATCCCCAAGGGTGTCCTGCTGTACGGGCCTCCCGGTACGGGCAAGACGCTGCTCGCACGCGCCGTCGCGGGCGAGGCGGGCGTTCCCTTCTACTCGATCTCCGGTTCCGACTTCGTCGAGATGTTCGTCGGTGTCGGTGCCTCCCGGGTCCGTGACCTCTTCGAGCAGGCCAAGGCGAACGCCCCGGCGATCGTCTTCGTCGACGAGATCGACGCCGTCGGCCGGCACCGCGGTGCGGGCCTCGGCGGCGGTCACGACGAGCGCGAGCAGACCCTGAACCAGCTGCTCGTCGAGATGGACGGCTTCGACGTGAAGGGCGGCGTCATCCTGATCGCCGCCACGAACCGGCCGGACATCCTCGACCCGGCGCTGCTGCGTCCGGGCCGCTTCGACCGGCAGATCGCGGTCGACCGGCCGGACATGCAGGGCCGTCTCGAGATCCTCAAGGTGCACCAGAAGGGCAAGCCGGTCGCCCCGGACGTCGATCTCGGCGCCGTGGCCCGTCGTACGCCCGGCTTCACCGGTGCCGACCTGTCGAACGTGCTGAACGAAGCGGCGCTCCTGACGGCGCGCAGCAACCGGAAGCTCATCGACAACGAGATGCTGGACGAGGCGATCGACCGCGTCGTGGCGGGCCCGCAGAAGCGGACCCGGATCATGTCCGACAAGGAGAAGAAGATCACCGCGTACCACGAGGGCGGACACGCCCTGGTCGCGGCGGCTTCCCCCAACTCGGACCCGGTGCACAAGATCACGATCCTCTCCCGCGGCCGTGCCCTCGGTTACACGATGGTGCTGCCGGAGGAGGACAAGTACTCCACGACGCGCAACGAGATGCTCGACCAGCTGGCATACATGCTGGGCGGGCGCGCGGCCGAGGAGCTGGTCTTCCACGACCCGACCACCGGCGCTGCGAACGACATCGAGAAGGCCAGTGCCACGGCCCGCGCGATGGTCACGCAGTACGGCATGACGGAGCGGCTCGGCGCCATCAAGTTCGGCGGCGACAACACCGAGCCCTTCCTGGGCCGGGAGATGGGCCACCAGCGCGACTACTCGGAAGAGGTCGCGGCGCTCGTCGACGAAGAGGTCAAGAAGCTCATCGAGACCGCGCACAACGAGGCCTGGGAGATCCTCGTCGAGAACCGCGACGTTCTCGACAACCTGGTCCTCCAGCTGCTGGAGAAGGAGACCCTCGGCAAGGAGCAGATCGCCGAGATCTTCGCCGGAATCGTGAAGCGTCCGGCCCGCCCGGCGTGGACCGGCTCCGCACGGCGCACGCCGTCGACACGGCCTCCGGTGCTCTCGCCGAAGGAGCTCGCGTTGACCAACGGCGTCACCACAGCGAACGGTTCGTCGCCGACGGACACCGCTCCGGCGACCGAGGCGGTCCCGGAGGACCGCCCCGAGAGCTAGTACCGGCCCCGGTGTGGTCCCCGTCACGGGGATACCACCGGTACCGGAATGGATGCCGTGCCCCCCAGGTTTTAGCCTGTGGGGGCGCGGCATTTTCGTATGCCTGCGCGAATATGCGCAGGTGACAGTTGAGGAACGAGGAACAGATGACCGACCCGGTGACGCTGGACGGCCAGGGTTCGATCGGTGAGTTCGACGAGAAGCGGGCCGAGGCCGCGGTACGCGAGCTTCTGATCGCCGTCGGCGAGGACCCGGACCGTGAGGGGCTGCGTGAGACGCCGGGGCGGGTGGCGAGGGCGTACAAGGAGATATTCGCGGGCCTGCACCAGCAGCCCGAGGACGTCCTGACGACGACGTTCGACCTCGGCCACGACGAGATGGTGCTGGTCAAGGACATCGAGGTGTTCTCGACCTGTGAGCACCACCTGGTGCCGTTCCGCGGGGTCGCGCATGTCGGGTACATCCCGGCGACCAGCGGAAAGATCACCGGTCTGTCGAAGCTGGCCCGGCTGGTCGACGTCTACGCCCGGCGCCCGCAGGTCCAGGAGCGGCTCACCACGCAGATCGCCGACTCGCTGATGAGGATCCTGGAGCCGCGCGGCGCCATCGTCGTCGTCGAGTGCGAGCACATGTGCATGTCGATGCGCGGGATCCGCAAGCCCGGGGCGAAGACGCTGACCTCGGCGGTACGCGGGCAGCTCCGTGACCCCGCGACGCGCGCCGAGGCGATGAGCCTGATCATGGCGCGCTGAGTGCGCTGAGCGCCGTGGCGGTCCTCCCGGGCCCGGGAGGACCGGCGTCCGCCGGAAGCGTCGGACGCGCCGCTCAGGCGGAGGCGGCGCCCTTGTCGTCGTCCTTGTCCTCCGGGAGCTTGCAGACGCGCTCCAGGAACAGGGCGGCGGCGATCACCCCGATGCCGGCCAGCACCGCGAGACCGGCGTAGATCGCCTGGTCGCGGCGGGCGGGGATGTCGAGCGAGCCGAGCAGGAAGACCCCTGTGCCGCCGTACAGGCCGGCGACCAGCGACACGACCAGGGCGCTGGCCTGGCCGAAGACCACGGCGCGGGCGGCCATCATCGGCTCGACGCCCTTCGCGCCCGGGCGGCGCTCCCGCTGGGCGCGGAGCCGGGAGCGGATGGAGAGCGCCGTCGCGAGCAGGATGACGGCGATCACCGCGAGCACGATGGGCGCGGCGATGGGCACGCTGGGCAGCGTGGCGAGCGAATCCCAGAGGCGGGCGCCACCCCAGGACAGGACGCCTGCCGCGGCGAAGAGACCGGCCAGTACCCCGAGCCGTAGTTGCTTCACCGAGAGAGCCGCCCTTCGCCGCCGGTCGACCGGACCGTCTGTCCGGCTGTGTCCTTGCTGATCCGTCCTGAGCCTAACGACTACTCGGGCAGGCGGAGTTCCAGATCGGTTCGTGGTTGCACCCCGTCGCGTCCGACGGCGCCGAGCAGATCGGCGACCGGGCCGTGCCCGGGCAGCTGGGCCGTCGGGTCGACGTCGTGCCACGGGGCGAGGACGAAGGCCCGCTCGTGGGCGCGCGGGTGGGGCAGGACGAGCGCCGGGTCGTCGGAGACCACGTCCGCGTACGCCACGATGTCCACGTCGATGGTGCGGGGGCCCCACCGCTCCTCACGGACCCGGTCGAAGGCCTCCTCGATGGCCTGGCCGCGCTCCAGGAGGGAGGACGGCGGAAGCGTCGTCCTCACGACGATCACCGCGTTGAAGTACGACGGCTGGGAACCGGGAGCGACGCCCCACGGCTCCGTCTCGTACACCGGGGAGATCGCCTTGACCCGCAGGCCGGGGGTGTCCTCCAGGGCGTCGATGGCGCCCTGCAGGGTCTCCATGCGGTTGCCGAGGTTGGAGCCGAGCGAGATCACGGCCGATTTGGGGTTGGAAAGGGTGATGTCCGCGGCGTCCACCTGCTCGACCACGGATGCGGGAACCGGCTGTACGGTCGGGTCGCTCTGCCCCTCGGTAGAAAATGCAGTCATGCTCGGCTCCGGGTGATGGTGATGGTCACATCGTCGAACGGGACGGTGATCGGCGCGTCCGGCTTGTGCACGACGACCTCCACCTCCTCGACGCCTTCGTGTCCCAGGCACTTCTGGGCGATGCGTTCCGCGAGCGTCTCGATCAGATCGACCGGCTCTCCCTGCACGATGCCGACGACTTCCTCGGCGACCACGCCGTAATGCACGGTCTTGGCCAGGTCGTCGGCGGCTGCCGCGGGGCGGGTGTCGAGGCCGAGAACCAGGTCCACGATGAACGTCTGACCCTCTTCCCGCTCCCGGGGAAAGACGCCATGGTTCCCACGGGCCTTGAGGCCGCGCAGCGCGACACGATCCACGCGAATCACTCCTGCTGTTGTTGGTCCTTCGGGCACCGGGCCGGGTGCGGGCGGCGAGGTGCCCTCTTTTGAATCTACCTGCGAGCACCGACAGTGCTCGCCCGCGGGGCTGTGGACGGGGCCGCGCGGGCCGGTAGCCGCCTCGCCTACCCCGCGGCCCGGAGTCCAATCCCCTCCAGGGCCCACCTCCTCGTCGGGCCGTCCCGGGAGTACGGGTCCGATGAGGACACCACCGGGAGGGCGCCCTCAGCCGGAGGACGGCTCAGGAGGGCGACTCGTCCTCGTCCTCGTCGTCCGAATCGGCCAGTACCGGCGACCCGTGGTGCGACCAGAGCTTCCAGCCGTCCGGGGTCCGGCGGAAGACATTGGTGGCGACGACGAGTTGGCCGACCAGCGGTCCGAGCTCGCTGCCGTCCTCGGCCGGGCCGCCGCTGAGGATGTTCTCGGTGCACGTCACCAGCGCCGTGTCACCGGTCATCGAGACCCCGACATCGGTCAGGAAGAACTGGATGTACTCGGTGTTCGCCATGATCAGCGCGTAGCTGCGCAGTACCTCACCGCGCCCGGTGAGCACCGGCCAGCCGGGGTGGACACAGGAGATCGTGAGGTCCTCGCCCGGCAGCCAGAGTCCGGAGAGTCCGTCGAAGTCACCGCGTTCCATCGCCTCGTAGAACGAGGTGTTCGCCCGTTCGACCGCCTCGATGTCGGCGGCCACCTGCTCCTGGTCGTCGCTCACGCGGCTCCCTCGACGGCGCGGGCGACCCGTACGGCGTCGGCGGTCGCCCGGACCTCGTGGACCCGGACCGCCCACGCACCCGCCTGGGCGGAGATCGCGGAGATCGCTGCGGTGGCCGCGTCGCGTTCGCGGGCCGGCGGCGGGGCGGAGCCCTCACCGGCCAGCACATGGCCGAGGAACCGTTTGCGGGAGGCCGCGACGAGCAGCGGGCGGCCCAGGGCACGCAGCTCGTCGAGGTGGGCGACGAGCGAGAGGTCGTGGCCGGCGTCCTTGGCGAAGCCGAGTCCGGGGTCGATCACGATCCGTTCGGGGGCGACGCCGCCCGCGACCACCGCGTCCATCCGCTCCCGGAGCTCCGCGGCGACCTCGGCGACGACGTCCTCGTACACCGCCCGGCTGTTCATGGACTCGCTGAAGCCGCGCCAGTGCATGACCACGAACGGGGCTCCGGCCGCGGCGACGACCGGGATCATGTCCGGGTCGGCGAGGCCGCCGCTCACATCGTTGACCAGGGCCGCACCGGCGGCGACCGACTGCTCGGCGACGCGGGCCCGCATGGTGTCCACGGAGACTGTGACGCCCTCCCGGGCCAGCCCCCGGACGACCGGGATCACGCGCCGCAGCTCCTCGGACTCGTCCACCCTGCTGGCACCCGGGCGGGTCGACTCGCCGCCGACGTCGACCAGGTCGGCGCCCGCGGCGACCAGATCGAGGCCGTGCTTGATGGCAGCCGTGGTGTCGAACCAGCGACCCCCGTCGGAGAAGGAGTCGGGGGTCACATTGACGACACCCATGACCGCGCAGCGGTCCCACTCCGGCAGGCCCTGGACCGTGCCTCGTCCACGCAACGTACTCATGCGACCAGCGTAGGCCCGTACGGGGCGGTGTTACGCCGCTCGGGCACCGCGTCCGTGGCCGGGGCCCGGTGTGTGGGCGCAGGGGCGCGGCCGGGCGGCCGGGAAGCGCCGGGCGAACGGGCGGGGCAGACCGATGTTGACGAAGCCCTCGGCCTGCATCGCCGCGAACGAGATGCGGGGCAGGTCGCGGCCGGTGCGGTAGACCACGAAGCGGGGCTCCCAGCGAGGCCCGAACTTGGCGTTGAACTTGTACAGCGACTCGATCTGGAACCAGCGCGACAGGAAGATCAACAGGGCGCGCCAGCCCCGCAGCACCGGCCCCGCGCCCAGTCTCTCGCCCCGGGCGAGCGCCGAGCGGAACATCGCGAAGTTCAGCGAGACGCGCTCGATACCCAGTCGTGGCGCGTCCAGGAGGGAAGCGACGATCAGCAGCTCGTTCATGCCGGGGTCCGCGGCCCGGTCGCGGCGCATGAGCTCCAGCGACATGCCGTCGGTGCCCCACGGGACGAAGTGCAGCACCGCCTTCAGATCGCCGTACGGGGTGTCGGCGATGTGCTCGTCGGCCTTGTGGGCGGTGGCGATGACGCAGTCGCCGTCGGCCGGGTCGCCGATCCGGCCGAGCGCCATGGAGAAGCCGCGCTCGGTGTCGGTGCCCCGCCACTCCGCCGCGGCCCGCCGGATGCGGTTCAGCTCGGTCTCGCCGATGTCGCGGACGCGCCGGACGCGGGTCTCGTAACCGTTGCGCTCAATGCGCTTGACCATCTGGCGCACGTTGCGCATCGCGCGTCCGGCGAGTGAGAAATCCGCGACATCCACCACCGCCTCGTCGCCGAGCTCCAGGGCGTCGAGCCCGGTCTCGCGGGTCCAGACCTCGCCGCCGGTCTCGCTGCAGCCCATCACCGCGGGCGTCCAGGAGTGCGCCCTGGCCTCGTCCATGAACCGTTCGATGGCTCCCGGCCAGGCCTCCACGTCGCCGATCGGGTCGCCGCTCGCCAGCATCACCCCGGACACGACGCGATAGCAGACGGCGGCCTTGCCGCTGGGGGAGAAGACGACGGCCTTGTCACGGCGGAGCGCGAAGTGGCCGAGCGAGTCACGGCCTCCGTGCCGGTCGAGGAGGGCACGCAGCCGGTCCTCGTCCTCCCCGGTGAGCCGGGCGGCCGGATGTTCGGGGCGGAAGGCCAGGTAGATGGTGGTGACGGCGGTCAGCAGACCGAGCGCGCCGAGCGAGTACGCCACGGTCCGGGAGGTCACCCCGGCGTACTCGACGGGACCCTCGAAGCCGAACAGCCCGTACAGGACGTGCTGGAGCCGGTCCGCGATGCTGGGGTTCCCGACGACCCGGCCTGGATGGACGGAGACGATGACCAGCCCCAGGCCGAGCGAACCCGCCCCGAGCAGGATGAAGTTGGCCAGTGCCCGCCAGCGGCTGCGCGGGTCGGGGAGGGCGGCGAATTCACTCCGGTGGCGGACCAGCAGGCAGCACAGCGTGAGTGAGACGAGGGTGCCGACGACCGAGTGCCGGTAGACGAACTGCGCCGCCGCGCCGGCCGGGAGCAGGACCACGGCGGCGCGCCAGGCCCGCCGTTTGTGCCGTCGCAGGCCGTGGGCGAGGAGCAGCAGCAGGACGCCGGCGCTCAGCGAGAGCGCGGCGGCGAAGGGGCCGAGCGCTCCGGGGAGGACCTCGGCGAGGGTGTGCATCCGGCTGTGCCTGAAACGCGGGAACACCCCGGCGGCGACGTCGATGAGGCCGACGACGGCGCAGGAGGTGGCGACGAGCGCCGGTACGGTCTCGGGACGAGGGCCGCGTACGAACCTTCGCACCCCATTCGGAACCGAACCTGATTTATCCCCATCTAGCCTGATAGACATCGCTTCCCGTGGCTCCGCGAGAGATTCTTTGAGTCCGTCGGCCGAAGCGTTCCGGACGTTGTGCGACCTCTAGGACGAGGCTTCCGGGCGGTGGGTTCACCCACATCCCGGAAATTTCCCGACAAGAAAGCTCACCCGACTATGGGGCTCACCAGTAAGACAGTTCTGGTCCTGGCCATCGGTCTGGCCGTCGTTCTGTTCGCTGCCACGGTCCTCATCTGGCCGAGGCTGGCCCGCCGCAGTGCGGCGGCGGTGTTCGGCCGGGTCGGCCTGCTGCTGGTGACCCAGGTGACGGTCTTCGCCTCGGTCGGGCTGCTGGCCAACAACTCGTTCCTGTTCTACGGCTCCTGGTCCGATCTCCTCGGCAGGCAGCAGGAACCGGGCATCGTCCTGGACCGGACGACCGGGGCCGCCGCCTCGCGGAACATCCTCCGGGTCGGGATGGAGCGGCCGGACGTCCCGGGCGGCTCCCGGCCCACGGCGGGCGGCCGGATCGACAAGGTCGTCGTCGCGGGGCGGCGCTCGGGGATCGAGAGTCCGGCGTACGTCTATCTGCCGCCGGAGTACTTCCAGTCGGACTACGCGCACCGGAACTTCCCCGCGGTCATCGTCCTCACCGGCTATCCGGGCACCTCGGAGAATCTGCTGAAGGGCCTGCAGTACCCGCGCACAGCACTCGATCGGGTGAAAGCGGGACGGGCGCAGCCGATGATCCTGGTGATGCTGAGGCCGACGGTCGCGCCACCGCGGGACACCGAGTGCGTGGACATAGCGGGCGGGCCGAAGACCGAGACGTTCTTCGCGAAGGATCTGCCCCAGGCGGTCTCGGACGCGTACCGGGTCGGGCGGCGGGCCCGTAACTGGGGCATCATCGGCAACTCGACCGGCGGCTACTGCGCGCTGAAGATCGGTCTGCACCACCCGAACCGGTTCGTGGCGAGCGCCGGCCTGTCCGCGTACTACCGGGCGGCCGAGGATCCGACGACCGGCGACCTCTTCCACGGGGACCGTTCGGAGCGCGAACGTGCCGATCTGCTGTGGAGCCTGGACCATCTGCCCCAGCCCGACTCGTCGTTCCTGGTCACCACGTCGCGGCAGGGTGAGGGGAACTACAGGAGCACCCGGCTGTTCCTGGCGAAGGTGAGGGCGCCCGCCCAGGTGTCGTCGATCGTGCTGAACAGCGGCGGGCACAACTTCAACACCTGGCGCCGGGAGATTCCTTCGGCACTGGAGTGGATGAGCAGCCGGCTCAGCGAGGACTGACCGGGGCGCGGCCGTTCCACCCCGCGGCGGCCCGGAGTGTCCCCGCCCCGGCCGGCGCGCCCCCGGTCAGAGCGCCCCGGCCGTCCCGGCCACCGTCTCCACGGCCACCTCGGCGCGCGGCAGGTCCTGCGCGTCGGCGTCGATCGACCGGCGCAGCGCCTCATGGAGGCGGGCCGGGGTGAGCACGCCGAGGAACCGGCCGGTGCTCTCCGCGTCGACGACCGCGACCCAGCCCGCGTCGTGCTGCAGCATGGTGGCGAACGCCTGCTTGAGCGGGGCGCCGAGGGGGAGCCACGCCTCCATGCGGCGGGCATGTTCGCGGACCGTTCCCTCCGCCCCGGCGAGCGCGGTGCCGGCCGGGATCCAGCCGTGCAGCCTGTCGCCGGCGTCCAGCACGACGGCCCAGCGCGCGCCCTCGGCACGGAGCCGCTCGGCCGCCCGGGGGAGCGGGTCGTCCAGGTGGACCACGGGCGGCTGGTCGAGGTCGCTCTCCTCGACGGGGGTCACGGAGAGCCGCTTGAGGCCGCGGTCGGCGCCGACGAAGTCCGCGACGTACGGCGTGGCGGGTGCGCCGAGCACGGTCGCCGGGGAGTCGAACTGCTCGATGGAGCCCTGCCCGTAGACGGCGATACGGTCGCCGAGCCGGACCGCCTCCTCGATGTCGTGCGTGACGAACAGCACGGTTTTGCGCACCTGCGCCTGAAGTTTGAGGAATTCGTTCTGAAGCCGTTCGCGGACCACCGGGTCCACCGCGCCGAATGGTTCGTCCATCAGCAGCACAGGCGGGTCAGCGGCCAGCGCCCTTGCCACTCCGACGCGTTGACGCTGGCCGCCGGAGAGCTGGTCCGGATAGCGGTCACCATAAACGGAAGGATCGAGTCCGACGAGGTCGAGGAGTTCGGCGGCGCGGGCGCGGCCCTTTTCCCGCTTCCAGCCCAGGAGATGGGGAACGGTCGCGGTGTTTTCCAGCACCGTTCTGTGCGGGAACAGCCCGACCTGCTGGATCACATAGCCGATACGGCGGCGGAGCCGGACGGGGTCGATGGTGGATATGTCGTCCCCGTCGAGGAATATCCGCCCCTCGGTCGGTTCGATCAGCCGGTTCACCATCTTCATGGTGGTCGTCTTGCCGCAGCCGGACGGCCCTACGAGTGTGACCAGTTCGCCCTCGGCCACTTCGAAGGAAAGGCCTTCGACGGCGGTCGTGCCGTCGGCGTACCGCTTGGTGACGTGCTCGAAACGGATCATGGTTCCCCATTGTGGCGGGTGTTCTGTGAAGGACATGTTGCTGGAATACAACGGCCTCGGCGATTGTCAGTGGTCGGGGATAGGGTCGCCAGACATCGGTACGAAGCGGCGACGGGGGGGAAGACGGATGGCCGGACAGAACTGCCTGGTGGCGAACGACTGGATCTGCGGTGAGTATCTCCGCACCCGGGGCCAGGAGTTGACGGACGCCACCGTTCAGCACATCTGGATCACGGCGGTCTCGGTGGCGATCGGACTCGCGGTCGCTTTTCCGCTGGCGCTGCTCGCGCGCCGCAGCCGGCGGTTCGCCGGACCGGTGCTCGGGCTGACGACAGTGCTCTACACGGTGCCGTCACTGGCGATGTTCTCGCTGCTGCTGCCGCTTTTCGGGCTCTCCGCCGCACTGGTCGTCACCGGCCTGGTGCTGTATTCGCTCACCGTTCTCGTACGGAACATCCTGGCCGGGCTCGAAGCGGTGCCACAAGAGGCGAAGGACGCTGCGAGGGGCATGGGATACGGTCCCGGGCGGCTGCTGTGGGAGGTCGAACTCCCTCTCGCGCTGCCCGCGTTGATGGCCGGTGTCCGGATCGCCACGGTCTCCACGATCGCGTTGACCACGGTCGGGTCGATCGTCGGCAGAGGCGGTCTCGGCAACCTCATCGAGGACGCCCTGCCGAGCTTCTTCAAGGCACAGGTGCTCGCCGCATCGGTGCTCTGCGTGCTGCTCGCGGTGGTCGCGGATCTGCTGCTGCTGGGGGTGCAGTGGCTGTTGACGCCCTGGACCCGGATACGGACGGTCCGCGAGACCGCGGGCGCGGTCGCCGAAGTGAAGGCGGTCTGATCCATGGGGGTTCTCGGCGAGGCGTGGACCTGGCTGACCACCGGAGCCAACTGGTCGGGGGAGAGCGGGGCGGCGCACCGGCTGGTCGAGCATCTGTACGTCAGCGGGGTGTCGCTCGCCCTGGCCTGCGCTATCGCGCTGCCGGTCGCCCTGTACCTGGGGCACATCGGGAAGGGGGGTGCGCTGGCCGTCAACCTCTCCAACGCCGGCCGGGCGATCCCCGTCTTCGCGGTGCTGGCCCTGTTCATGGTGTCGCCGCTGCGCAACGCCGGATATCTGCCGACGATCATCGCGCTGGTGCTGTTCGCCGTGCCGCCGCTGCTGACCAACGCCTATGTGGGGATGACGGAGGTGGACCGGTCGGTGGCCGAGGCGGCGCGCGGCATGGGGATGTCCGGCGGTCAGCTCTTCGTGCGGGTCGAACTCCCCCTCGCCTATCCGCTGATCATGACCGGTCTGCGGTCGGCGGCCGTACAGGTGGTCGCCACCGCGACGATCGCCGCCATGGCCGGCCAGGGCGGTCTCGGCCGCATCATCACCGCCGGGTTCAACACGTACGACACACCCCAGGTGGTGGCGGGCGCGCTGCTCGTGGCCGGGCTCGCCCTGCTGGTGGAGGCGGCGCTGGTGGGGCTGGACCGGGCGCTGTCGCCGCTCCGCCGCCGCCGGACCGCCTGACCCGCCCCATTCCCCTACTTCTCGCAATTAGCCCTGTTGCTGTGGACGGAGAACAACATGAGCAAGACCTCGCGCATAGCGGGTGCGGTCATCGGCATGGTCGCGCTGGCCGGCTCGCTCGCCGCCTGCGGCGGTGACAGCCTGGAGAAGGACAAGGGCTCCGGCGCGTCCGGCGAGTCCGGGAAGAAGGGCCGGCTCGTCATCGGCGCCGCGTCCTTCACCGAGTCCAAGGTGCTCGCCGAGCTGTACGCGCAGATCCTCGGCGACGCCGGATACGGGACCTCGGTCACCACGGTGCAGAACCGGGAACTGTACGAACCGTCCCTGGAGAAGGGCGAGATCGACATCGTTCCGGAATACGCCGCGACGATCGCCGAATTCCTCAACGCCAAGGTGAACGGTGCGAAGGCGGCCGAGAAGGCCCCGGTCGCCTCCGGTGACGTGACGGCCACGGTCGCCGCGCTGGAGAAGCTCGCCACCCCGCGCGGACTGAAGGTGCTCCGGGCCGGTGAAGCGGTCGACCAGAACGCCTTCGCGGTGACCAAGGAATTCGCCGACAAGAACAAGCTCAGGACGCTTTCGGATCTGGGCGCGTCCAAGCTGAAGGTGAAGATCGCCGCGGGCGACGAGTGCGAGGTGAGGCCCTTCTGCGCACCGGGTCTGAAGAAGACGTACGGCATCGACGTCACCGGAATCGACCCCAAGGGAGTCGGTACGCCGCAGTCCAAGCAGGCCGTCAAGGACGGTAAGGACCAGCTGGTCCTGTCGACCACCACGGACGCGGTGCTCGACAGCTACGGCCTGGTGTTCCTGGAGGACGACAAGAAGCTGCAGAACGCGGACAACGTCGTTCCGGTTCTCAATGCCAAGGACGCCGGGGCGCAGGACATTGCCTATGCGCTCGGCAAGCTCACCAAGGCGCTCACCACCGGGGACCTCGCGGAACTGAACCGCAAGGTCGACGCGGAGCGTGCCAGGCCGGCCGATGTGGCCAAGGACTATCTGCAGTCGAAAGGCCTGATCAAGAAGTAGGAAGTGACCACTGAGGGGGCCGCCGGTATGCCGTCAGGTAACCGGCGGGGAACAGATTGCCGGGCGGCCTCCCCAGTGACTCGTACGCACGGTAAATTTCAGGCCATGCCACGTGGACGTCATCGCCATTCGCCACCTCTGCACAGAATCCTTCCGCCTTCGGCCGTCGCCGGGGCGTCGGCCGTCTGTGCGGCGGGTGCCTGGCTGCTCGCCGAACCCCTGGTCCTGCGCGGCCTGGTGGCCGCCGCGGCCGCCGCCGCCGTCACCGGCGCGTATCTGATGCGCAGCTGGGACCGGGAGGCGGGCCGCCGCGTCGCGGAGCTGACCCGCGCCCGCGCCAGCGACGAGTGGAAGACCGAGGAGCGCCTGGCGGAGCTCGAGGCCGACCTGGAGGAGTCGCGGGCGCTGCGCGTCCGGCTGGAGACGAAGCTGCGCCGCAAGCGCGCCGAGCTCGCCGGCCTGCGCGGCGAGCACGCCGCACTGCTGCGCCGCTACGCCAACGCCGAGACCGAGCGGGCCAGCGCGCTCGAGGGCCGCAGGCAGCTCGCGCTCGAAGCGGCCGCCCCGCCCCGGGAGCTGCCCACGGCCCGCTCCACACCCACCCCGGCCGCGTATCTGCGTGCCGCCCAGGCGTTGCAGGACCTCACCCGGAACGCCGCACTCCAGGAGGCCCGCCGCACCGCCGAGCAGGCCAGGGAGCGCGATCTCGCGGAGCGCGCCCGGGAGGCGGACGAGCCGAAGGGGAAGCACGCGGCGTCCGGCGCGGAGCAGCACCGCCGCCCGTCGGCCGCCCTGCCCCCGGCCCGCCCGTCCACCGCGCTCCCGGCGCCGCGCTCCGTGCCGGCCGCCAGCGCGGTCGTTCCGTACGCCCCCTCCCGCCGCCATCTGGTGCCGCAGGGCAGCTTCGACTTCTTCGGTACGCAGAAGGCGAACGCCGCGATCGAGTCCGTGCAGAACGAGGACCTCGCGGACGTGGTGGGCGAGGAGGTGCTGGCCGCGCACCGCACGGGCGCGGCCGAGAACCGGACCGTCGGCAAGGTCATCGACCTGACCGCGCACGACGAGACGGAGCAGCTGGACGTCGCCGAGCTGCGCAGCGCGATCTCCTGACGGCCTCCGGTGGCCTCGCGCCGGACTGTGCGTGAGGCCACCGGGGCGCGTCCCGTCGGCGACGGTTACTTGTCGATGTCGCCGACGACGAAGAACAGCGAGCCCAGAATGGCCACCATGTCGGCGACCAGAGTCCCCGGCAGCAGCACGGTGAGTGCCTGGATGTTGTTGAACGAGGCGGAACGGAGCTTCAGCCGGTACGGGGTCTTCTCGCCCTTGGACACCAGGTAGTAGCCGTTGACGCCGAGCGGGTTCTCGGTCCAGGCGTAGGTGTGGCCCTCGGGGGCCTTCAGCACCTTGGGCAGCCGCTGGTTGATCGGTCCGGGCGCCAGCTCGGCCATCCGGTCCAGGCAGGCGTCCGCCAGGTCCAGGGCGTTGTGGGTCTGTTCCAGCAGGCACTCGAACCGGGCCAGGCAGTCGCCCTCGGTGCGGGTGACGACCTTGAGGGTGTCCCGTAGCTCCCCGTACGCGAGATAGGGCTCGTCGCGCCGGAGATCGAAGTCGACCCCGGAGGCGCGGGCGATCGGCCCGGACACCCCGAACGCGTGCACCGCCTCGGCGGACAGCACGCCGACACCGCGGGTCCGGCCCCGGAAGATCTCGTTTCCGAGCACCAGCCGGTCGTACACGTCCATGCGCGAGCGGACCGAGGCGACGGCGTCCCGGGCGCGGCCCAGCCATCCCGCCGGAAGGTCCTCCTTGAGACCGCCGACCCGGTTGAACATGTAGTGCATCCGGCCGCCGGAGACCTCCTCCATCACCGCCTGGAGCTCCTCGCGCTCCCGGAAGGCGTGGAACACCGGGGTGATGCCGCCCAGTTCGAGCGGGTACGAGCCGAGGAACATCAGATGGTTCAGCACTCGGTTCAGCTCGGCGAGCAGGGTCCGGGTCCACACCGCGCGCTCCGGGACCTCCATGCCGAGCATCCGCTCGACCGCCATCACGACGCCCAGCTCGTTGGAGAACGCCGACAGCCAGTCGTGGCGGTTGGCGAGCATCACGATCTGCCGGTAGTCACGGGCTTCGAAGAGCTTCTCCGCGCCGCGGTGCATGTAGCCGATGACCGGCTCGGCGTGCTGGATCCGCTCGCCGTCGAGAACGATCCGCAGACGGAGCACGCCATGGGTGGAGGGGTGCTGCGGCCCGATGTTGAGCACCATGTCGGTGCTCTCCGCCGCTCCGCCGATGCCGACTGTCGTCTCCGTCATACGGCCAGTATTCCCTGCGCGCCGCACGGTCCGCTCCGGGCCCCGGGCTTTCGTGTCCACCCGCCGGCACCCCGGCCGCGTCCCCGCCGGGCCCCTGCCGTTCAGTCGCCGGAGGAGTCCGGGACGATCGGCGCCACCCGCTGCATCAGCCACCGGAAGTCGCCGAGCCCGCCCCGTGCGGTCAGTTCCGCCGCCTCACCGGCCGCCGCGAGCGCCCGCACGTATCCGGCCGGATCGGTCGACGCCAGCGCGAGCGGCGGCCGCTCCCCGCCGATCCCCAGCACCCGCAGGGCCGTCCGCTGATCGACCACCTCGGGCGCCGCACCGCCCTCCGCGCCCGCCGCCGCGCACGCGTCCAGCGCCACGTGCGAGGTGAGGTCGCAGCTGCCGTCCGGCACCGGCCGCACCTCGCGTCCCGCCCGGAAGCCGGCCAGTGTGCCGTACGGCGGCCGCGCCTCACGTACGTGGGCGTAGTCGACGGCCGCCGCGAGCCCTGCGGACAGGGTGGCGACCGCCCGGCCCCACGCCTCGTCGCGCGGTCGGCCGATCTCCGCACGGCTGCCGGGCCCGGCCGAGGGCCACCAGCGGCGCAGCCACTCGGCGTCCGCTCCGGTGACCGGTGCCCCCAGCCGTTCCGCACCGTCCGCCGTCCGGACGAGGACGTACCGGTCGACGCCGTCCTCGTCGGTCTCCGCTACCGGGACCGGCACGTTGTCCAGCCACTCGTTGGCGAACAGCAGCCCCCGCACCCCCTGCGGCGGCTCGGCGCACCACGTGATCCGGGGATCCAGACCGGGCGGCCGGGCGGCGATCTCCACGGCGTACGCCCGTACCGGGAGCCCGGCCGGCGCGATGTCCGGCAGCGCCGCCAGCACCCCCGTCAGCAGTTCGCCGCGCCCGGCGCCCAGGTCCACCAGATCGACCGCGCCGCCCCCCAGTTCCTGCGCCGTCCTGACCAGCAGCCGGGCCACGGCGGTGGCGAACAGCCCGGACGCGTGCACGGAGGTGCGGAAGTGCCCGGCCGGACCCTCGGGGCTCCGGTAGAACCCCCCGTCCCCGTACAAAGCGGTCTCGGCCGCCTCCTGCCATCCACGCCACTCATCCGTCACGGAGCCAAGTCTCCACCTTGGGGAGTACGGTCCCAGGACCTGGATCGGCCCTTCGGCTGACCCGTCCGGCCATCGCCTCTGCCTACGCTGGGTCACGTGCAGCGCCTCTACGACTTCATCCGCAGACACCCGACGGGCGTCGACACCTTCTGGGCTGTCGTGCTCCTCGGTCTCTCCGGCGTGTCCGTCGTGGCCGACCCGAGCCGGGGGGCGGAACGGCTCCCCGCCGTGCCGATCGTCCTCGGACTCTGCCTGGTCGTCGCGCTGCGCCGCAGGGCACCGGAGAAGATGCTGCTGCTCGCCGTCGCCGCGGGCGTCGCACAACTGGTGACCGGGGTCAGGCCGAGCGTCGCGAACTTCGCCATGCTGGTGATCACCTTCACGGTGGCCACGGTCGGGGAACGCTGGGCGTCCCGGCTCGCGCTGGTCTGCAGTCTGTGCGCGGCCGGGCTCTCGCAGCTGCGCTGGCCGAACGAGACGCACGGCAGCTGGGTGCAGGAGGTCTTCGTCGTCGTCGTCATGACGGTTCCCTTCGTGCTCGCCTGGGTGCTCGGCGACTCGATGCGGACCCGGCGGGCGTACTTCGACCAGCTGGAGGAGCGCGCCGCGAGGCTGGAGCGGGAGCGCGAGGCGCAGTCGAAGGTCGCGGTGGCCGCCGAGCGGGCCCGTATCGCCCGCGAACTGCACGATGTCGTCGCGCACAACGTCTCCGTGATGGTGGTGCAGGCCGACGGCGCGGCCTATGTGATGGACGCCGCGCCCGACCAGGCACGGCAGGCGCTGGAGACCATCTCCAGCACCGGCAGGCAGGCTCTCGCCGAGATGCGCCGGCTGCTCGGCGTACTGCGGACCGGTGACGCCCGGGAGAGCCGGGAGTACGTCCCGCAGCCCGACGTCGAGCAGATCGAGGACCTGATCGAGCAGGTGAGGCGGACGGGCCTGGCAGTGGACTTCAAGATCGAGGGCACCGCGCGCCCGCTGCCCAGCGGCGTCGAGCTGACCGCGTACCGGATCGTGCAGGAAGCCCTGACCAACACCCGTAAGCACGGTGGTCCGGACGCCGGTGCGAGCGTGCGGCTGGTCTACTTCGACGACGGGCTCGGCCTGCTGGTCGAGGACGACGGCCGGGGCGCGGCGCACGAGCTGTACGAGGACGGCGGGGCGGACGGCGCGGGCCACGGGATGATCGGCATGCGGGAGCGGGTCGGCATGGTCGGCGGCACGCTGGACGCCGGGCCGCGCCCCGGCGGCGGATTCCGGATCAGCGCACTGCTGCCGCTCAAACCCGCCGACTGACCCACTTCCGGGGAGCCCGTTCCGGGGCAGCCCACTCGGGCAGGACAGGAGACAAGGACTTCATAATGGCGATCCGCGTGATGCTCGTCGACGACCAGATGCTGCTGCGCACCGGATTCCGGATGGTGCTCGCGGCGCAGCCGGACATGGAGGTCGTCGCCGAGGCCGGCGACGGCGTGGAGGCGATCGAGAACCTCCGCTCCACCGCCGTCGACGTGGTGCTGATGGACGTACGCATGCCGAGGCTGGACGGCGTCGAGGCGACCCGGCGGATCTGTGGCCGGCCCGATGCCCCGAAGGTGCTCATCCTCACCACGTTCGACCTGGACGAGTACGCCTTCACCGGGCTGAAGGCGGGGGCCAGCGGTTTCATGCTCAAGGACGTGCCGCCGGGAGAGCTGCTCGCCGCGATCCGGTCGGTGCACAGCGGTGACGCGGTCGTCGCCCCGTCCACCACCCGGCGGCTGCTCGACCGCTTCTCGTCGATGCTGCCGAGCAGTGGCGACGAACCGCAGCACAAGGACGTCGGCAAGCTCACCGACCGGGAACGCGAGGTGATGCTGCTGGTGGCGCAGGGCCTGTCGAACGGCGAGATCGCCGCGCGCCTGGTGCTGTCCGAGGCGACGGTGAAGACGCACGTCGGCCGCATCCTCACCAAGCTGAACCTGCGCGACCGGGTGCAGGTCGTCGTCCTCGCGTACGAGACCGGACTGGTGCGCGCCGGCCGCGGCGGGACGGGCTGACCGGCCGCCCCGCTCCCGCGGACCGAAGGTCCACCGCGGCGCGCCCCGGTGGACCTTCGGTCCGCCGGCGTCACCGCAGCAACCCTTCCAGGAAGTCGCTGCCGAGCCGGGTCACCACCGTCAGGTCCAGTTGGTGCAGTACGTACCGGCCGCGGCGCCGGGTGGTGACCAGGCCGGCCTTCTTCAGCACCGAGAGGTGCCGGGAGACCTCGGGCGCGGTGATGCTGTGCGAGTCGGCGAGTTCACCGGTGGTGTACGGCGAGCGGGCGAGGTTCCGGCACAGACGCATCCGCATCGGATGGGCCAGCGCCTCCATCCGCAGTTGCAGGATCTCCACCGAGGCGGGGGAGGGCAGCTCGGGCCGGTGCACCGGATAGTGGATCACCGGGCGCCAGCCGGGTGCGTGCAGGACCATCAGATGCGGCCAGCCGAAGCTCGACGGGATGAGTGTCAGCCCGGAGCCGACGGCCGGGTCCGTCGCGGTGGTCGCGCCCTCGGTCATCTTGTCGGCGCTGATCCGGGTGCCGCTCACGTCGAGCGAGAGCGCGGCGGAGACCGCGCCCAGCGCCTCCGCTGCGCCCTTGTGGCGCAGCAGATCCGTCTTGTGCCGGGCGTCGGCGACCAGTTGGACCCGCACCCGGCGCCAGGTGTCCGCGAAGAAGGCCTGGTCGCAGTCCTCGAACAGGCGGCGGACCCAGCGGCGCACGGGGGCGGGATCGGCCAGCAGCTGCCGGGTGAACTCCACCTGCCGCGGACCGCGCGCCGCAGCCATGTCCAGTGCGCGGGCGCGCATTCCGGGGTCGCTGAGCGGGGACGGGGCGCCGATCCCGTACAGGCTGGCGCAGGTGAACTCGAGGGCGGAGGCGACGAACCGCTCGTCGTCCAGACGGTCGAGGATGTCCAGGTCCTCGGCGAGGGTCGCCCCGGACCTGCCGTCTCCGCCACGGACCCCGGCGAACGGCATGAAGACGTCGGAGAACGTGTTCCGCCACAGGAAGTCGGCCTCGTGCAGCCGGTCGGCCAGGTCGGGCTCCAGCGAGCTGCTGGTCGCGGTCGCCCAGCCGTGCAGCCCCGGATGGTGCCCCGGCTCGGAGAGCGCATGCAGAGCCAGCCCCAGCTCGGCGAGGGGCGAGGTCTCGAAGACGATGCGGTCGGGAGCCAGTCCCGCGATGTCGATGGTCACGCTCACCCCTCCATAGTGCGGGGTGCGGGCGGCGCGGCATGCGCCGGTTGACGACGGCCGTCAATCGACGCGCGGGCTCCGCCGTACCGGCTCACGCTGGAGTCATGGACGCCTTTCAGCAGCACATGATCGACAGCTACCGTGCGGTCCGGCTGGGGGAAGCGCCGCCGCCGCTGCCCGGACGGTACGACCTGGCGGTGATCCGGGACCTCCGCGAGCGCCGCAGGTTCGACGCGGTGATCGCGGGCCGTCCGGCCCGCCGCCGCTGGCGGACGGCGCTGCGTGGGCTCCTGCACCGGCCGCGGCGCTCCGGTCCGCCGCCCGGCCCGTCCGGCGCCTGAGGGCGGACCGGACAGGAGGCCACGGCGGCCGGCCGGAGGTCTAGGCGAGCCGCGCCACGAAGTCCCGCACCGCCGACCGAACCTCCCGCTCGGTCCACTCCAGCCCCGCCTCGGCCACCGTGACCTCGGTGAGTGCCATGCCGGGCGGGCCGGCGGCGGCCGGGCGCCAGTTGCGGAAGAGCGCCACGCCCGTCTCCTCCGCCTGCCGTACGCCCGCCTCGGTCAGGACGTCCGCCGGGTACGGCAGCCACACCTGGAACTGGTGTGTGTGCGGCGGTTCGGGATGTACGCGGAACCACGGCACGGCGGATTCCGCGAGCCCTTCGGCCAGTGCTCCGGCCACCACCTTCGCCTGTGCCACGTACGACTCCAGCTTCGGCAGCTCCCGCTCCAGGCCGATCAGCGCGGCGAGCGCCGCCGGGAACTGCTGGAAGAGCTGGCCGCCGTACCGGTGGCGCCAGGTCCGCGCGTCCTCGATCAGGGACTCGGGACCGGCGAGCGCGGCCCCGGAGATTCCGCCCAGGGTCTTGTAGAACGACACGTACACGCTGTCCGCGAGCGCCGCGATCTCCGGCAGCCCGCGCCCGAAACGGGGGGCGCACTCCCACAGTCGCGCGCCGTCGAAGTGCACCACTGCATCACGTTCGCGTGCGGCCTCCACCACGTCGCGGAGCTCGTCCCACTCCGGCAGGACGAATCCGGCGTCGCGGAGCGGCAGTTCCAGCATCAGCGTGCCGAACGGCTCCGCGAAGTCGCGGATCTCCTCCGCGGTGGGCAGCCGAGGCTCGGACGTCGGGTGGACGGTACGCAGCCCGCTCACCGCCCCGAGCGCACCGCGCTCGTGCACCTCGGGGTGGGCGAGCGGGTGCAGTGCCACGGTCGGGTTTCCGGTACGCGCCGCCCAGCAGCGCAGCGCGACCTGCTGCGCCATCGTGCCGGTCGGGAAGAACGCCGCGGCCTCCATGCCGAGCAGGCCGGCGATCCGCCGCTCCAGGTCGGCGACGACACCGTTGCCGTAGACGTCCCCTGGCTGGTCCAGATCGGCGACGGAGGCGGCGTACGCGGACAGATCGGCCAGCTGCTCGCCGAGAGTCCGGTCCGCGGGCGGCCGGGCCAGGATCCGCTCGGCCCGGCGCCAGGCGCCGACCCGGCGGAGACGCTCCGCCTGCTCGCTGCCCGGGTCGGCCTCCCGGTCCTGCCCGCTGCCCGGTGAACCCTCCCGCGTCCCGTTCCGTACCTCGTCCCGCACCTGCGGCCGCGCCTGATCGTCCCTGTCTGCCATGGGACGATCATCGCCCAGGGCGAGGCCCCCGCCCACACCGGTGCGCGATCCCTGCCCCGGCGGCGCCCCACACGTTCGTCCACAGCCTGTGGACGGCCGGGAGCCGGTACGAAACGCTGGCGTAGCATGCAGAGAAATCGTCCGGTACCCCCCGCGGACTGGAACGGAAGGCCATCGCCGCGTGAACACATCAGCACCCAGGGAACCCCTCGACGCGAGGGACCGCCCCGCCCGTCTCACGGTGGGGGTCGTCGGCGCGGGCCGCGTCGGCCCCGCCCTCGCCGCGTCCCTGCAGCTCGCTGGGCACCGCCCGGTCGCCGTATCGGGCGTCTCCGACGCGTCCGTGCGCCGTGCGGCCGCCCTGCTGCCCGACGTACCCCTCGTGCCGCCCGCCGAGGTCCTCGCACGCGCCGAACTGGTCCTGCTGACCGTCCCGGACGACACACTGCCCGGACTGGTCGAGGGCCTCGCCGAGACGGGTGCGGTCCGGCCGGGACAGCTGATCGTGCACACGTCGGGGCGGTACGGGACACGTGTCCTGGACCCCGCCCTGCGGGCCGGCGCCCTGCCGCTGGCCCTGCACCCGGCGATGACGTTCACCGGCACCGGTGTCGACGTGCAGCGGCTCGCCGGCTGCTCCTTCGGCGTCACCGCCCCCGATGAGCTGCGGCTGGCGGCGGAGGCGCTCGTCATCGAGATGGGCGGCGAACCCGAATGGATCGCGGAGGAGTCGCGTCCGCTCTACCACGCGGCGCTCGCCCTCGGTGCGAACCACCTGGTCACCCTGGTCGCCCAGTCGATGGAGCTGCTGCGGACGGCCGGCGTCACGGCGCCCGACCGGATGCTCGGCCCCCTGCTGGGCGCCGCGCTCGACAACGCCCTGCGCTCCGGTGACGGCGCGCTGACCGGCCCGGTCGCACGGGGCGACGCGGGCACGGTCGCCGCGCACATCGGCGAGCTGCGCAGGCACGCCCCGCAGACCGTGGCCGGGTATCTCGCGATGGCCCGCGCCACCGCCGACCGGGCGCTCGCCCACGGCCTGCTCAAGCCCGAACTGGCGGAGGAACTGCTCGACGTCCTGGCCGACGGGACCGGCGGCACGGATGCGACGGGCACCACCGGACCGGGAGGGACCCGATGAACTCGACCGCAGCCACCACCCTGCTGCGTACGGCCGCCGAACTCGACACGTTCGGCGCCCACAGGGGGAGGCGCGCCGTCGTCATGACGATGGGCGCGCTGCACGAGGGCCACGCCACCCTGATCCGCGCCGCCCGCGCAGCCGCGGGCCCGGACGGCCAGGTCGTCGTCACCGTCTTCGTCAACCCTCTCCAGTTCGGCGAGGCCGCGGACCTCGACCGCTACCCCCGTACCCTCGACGCCGATCTGGCCGTCGCGGGCGCTGCCGGTGCCGACGCGGTCTTCGCCCCGTCCGTCGACGAGGTCTACCCCGGTGGCGAACCGCAGGTCAGGATCAGCGCGGGGCCGATGGGCGAGCGGCTGGAAGGGGCGTTCCGCCCCGGCCACTTCGACGGGATGCTCACCGTCGTCGCCAAGCTCCTCCACCTCACCCGCCCCGATGTCGCCCTCTTCGGGCAGAAGGACGCCCAGCAACTGGCGCTGATCCGCCGCATGGTGCGTGACCTGAACTTCCCGGTGGAGATCGCCGGAGTCGGGACGGCCCGTGAACCGGACGGCCTCGCGCTCTCCAGCCGCAACCGTTTCCTCGACGCCGAGGAGCGCCGCACCGCCCTCGCCCTGTCCCGGGCCCTGTTCGCGGCCCGGGACCGGCTCGCCGCCCAGCAGGCGCTGCACGCCCGCGCGCAGAGCACCGCGGCGAGCACGGACCGGGCCGCCGCGCTCACCCGGCTCGGCGAGGCCCGCGCGGCCGCCGACACCCAGGCGGTGGCGTGGGCCAGGCCGGACGGCGGCCCCGCGGCGGTACGCGCTGCCGCGCACACCGTGCTCGACGACGCGGCAGCCGCACAGCCGCCGCTCGCACTCGACTATCTGGCGCTCGTGGACCCGGTGGACTTCACCGAGATCCCCGACGACCGGACCACCGGTGACGCGATCCTCGCCGTCGCCGCGCGGGTGGGAGCCACCCGCCTCATCGACAACATCCCGCTGACCTTCGGAGCCGAGACGTGACCGGAATACGGCTGACCGCCCCCGCCCCCGGCTGGGCCATCGACGCGGACGTCGTGGTGGTCGGCTCCGGCGTCGCAGGTCTCACCACCGCGTTGCGCTGCGCCGCCGCGGGACTCGCCACCGTCGTCGTCACCAAGGCACGCCTCGACGACGGCTCCACCCGCTGGGCGCAGGGCGGCATCGCGGCGGCACTCGGTGAGGGCGACACCCCGGAACAGCACCTGGCCGACACCCTGGTCGCGGGCGCGGGCCTGTGCGACGAGTCGGCGGTACGGACCCTGGTCACGGAGGGCCCCGACGCCGTGCGCCGGCTCATCGAGACCGGCGCGCACTTCGACACCACCGACACCGGCGACATCGCGCTCACCCGCGAGGGCGGCCACCACCGTCGCCGGATCGCCCATGCGGGCGGGGACGCGACGGGCGCCGAGATCTCCCGCGCCCTGGTCGAGGCGGTCCGTTCCGCCGCCCTCCACACGGTGGAGAACGCCCTGGTACTGGATCTGCTGACGGACGCCGACGGCCGTACCGCGGGCGTCACCCTGCACGTCATGGGCGAGGGCCAGCACGACGGTGTCGGCGCGGTCCACGCCCCCGCGGTGGTCCTCGCCACCGGCGGGATGGGCCAGGTCTTCTCCGCCACCACCAACCCGCCGGTCTCGACCGGCGACGGGGTCGCCCTCGCCCTGCGGGCCGGCGCGGAGGTCTCCGACCTCGAATTCGTCCAGTTCCACCCGACCGTCCTCTTCCTCGGCGCCGGCTCGGAGGGCCAGCAGCCCCTCGTGTCGGAAGCGGTACGGGGCGAGGGCGCCCACCTCGTCGACGCGAGCGGCACGCGGTTCATGACCGGGCAGCACGAACTGGCCGAACTGGCACCCCGCGACATCGTCGCCAAGGCGATCACCCGTCAGATGCAGTTGCACGGCACCGAGCACATGTATCTCGACGCCCGCCACTTCGGCGCCGGGATGTGGGAGCAGCGCTTCCCCACGATCCTCGCGGCCTGCCGCGCCCACGGCATCGACCCGGTCACCGAACCGATCCCGGTCGCGCCCGCGGCGCACTACGCCTCCGGCGGGATCCGCACCGATCTGCGCGGCCGGACGACGGTTCCGGGGCTGTACGCGTGCGGCGAGGTCGCCTGCACCGGCGTGCACGGTGCGAACCGGCTGGCGTCCAACTCGCTCCTGGAGGGGCTGGTCTTCGCCGAGCGCATCGCGGCGGACATCGTCGGAAGCGGTCCGCGCACGGCACCTGCTCCGGCTGCGGCCGCGTCGGAGGCCCCCGCCCCGTCCCCGCTGCTCGCGCCCGAGATGGGGTCGGCGATCCAGCGGATCATGACGCGGGGCGCCGGAGTTCTGCGTTCCGCCGCCAGCCTCGCCACCGCCGCCGACGAACTGGAGGCCCTGCACGACAGCGCGGCGGCCGACGCCGGGGCGCCCGAACCCAAGGTCGCGGTGCCCGGCGTCGAGGCGTGGGAGGCCACCAACCTGCTTCTCGTCTCGCGCGTCCTGGTCGCCGCCGCCCGGCAGCGCGAGGAGACCCGCGGCTGCCACTGGCGTGAGGACCGGCCCGAGCGGGACGACGAGAACTGGCGCCGCCACCTCGTCGTCCGGCTCACCCCGGACCGCCGGCTGGTCCTCAGCCGTACGGAGACCGAGGCATTCCCGCCCGTCGGCGCGTCCTGGGCACCAGACTGCGCAGCAGCACCCACGAACCACCCCACCCCCGAGGAGCCGTAACCGTGAGCACGCCCGAAGAGAATCCGCGCCCCACTCCCGTGGACGTACCGCTGATCCAGATCGGCGCGCCCGCACCGTCCGCGGGCGGCTGCGGCGACGCCTGCGGCTGCGGCGGGGAGGACGGCTACGAGCTGGACCCCCTGGAGTGCGGCCTCGACCCCGACCTGGCCCAGCTCCTCGCCGACGCCGGCCTCGACCCGGTCCAGGTCGAGGACGTCGCGCACGTCGCCATCGAGGAGGACCTCGACAACGGCGTGGACGTCACGACCGTCGCCACGGTCTCCGAGGAAGCCATGGCCGTCGGTGACTTCACCGCCCGTGAGGCCGGTGTCGTCGCCGGTCTGCGCGTCGCCGAGGCCGTCCTGTCCATCGTCTGCACGGCCGAGTTCGAGGTCGAGCGCCATGTCGAGGACGGCGACCGCGTCGCCCCCGGACAGAAGCTGCTGACCGTCACCACCCGCACCCGCGACCTGCTCACCGGCGAGCGCAGCGCTCTCAACCTGCTCTGCCGGCTCTCCGGCATCGCGACCGCGACCCGCGCCTGGGCCGATGTCCTCGAAGGCACGAAGACCAAGGTCCGCGACACCCGCAAGACCACGCCGGGCCTGCGCGCCCTGGAGAAGTACGCGGTGCGCTGCGGTGGCGGCGTCAACCACCGGATGTCGCTCTCCGACGCCGCGCTCGTCAAGGACAACCACGTCGTCGCCGCGGGCGGGGTCGCCGAGGCGTTCAGGCGCGTGCGGGACGAGTTCCCCGACCTGGCGATCGAGGTCGAGGTCGACACCCTCGACCAGGTCCGCGAGGTGCTGGAGGCCGGCGCCGATCTGATCCTGCTGGACAACTTCACGCCGTCCGAGACGGAGAAGGCGGTCGCGCTCGTGGGCGGCCGTGCGGTCCTGGAGTCGTCCGGCCGGCTCACCCTGGACACCGCCCACGCCTACGCCGCCGCGGGCGTCGACTACCTGGCCGTCGGCGCGCTCACCCACTCCTCGCCGATCCTCGACATCGGCCTGGACTTCCGCGACACCGACGGGGCCGGCGTCTGATGCTGCTCACCATCGACGTCGGCAACACCCACACCGTCCTCGGCCTGTTCGACGGTGAGGAGATCGTCGAGCACTGGCGGATCTCCACCGACGCCCGCCGCACGGCCGACGAGCTCGCGGTCCTGCTCAACGGGCTGATGGGAATGCACCCGCTGCTCGGCGAGGAACTGGGCGACGGCATCGAGGGCATCGCGATCTGCTCCACGGTCCCGGCCGTCCTGCACGAACTGCGCGAGGTCACCCGCCGCTACTACGGCGACGTGCCCGCCGTGCTCGTCGAGCCGGGCATCAAGACGGGCGTGCCGATCCTGGTGGACCACCCGAAGGAGGTCGGCGCGGACCGCATCATCAACTCGGTCGCCGCCGTCGACCTCTACGGAGGTCCGGCGATCGTGGTCGACTTCGGCACGGCCACCACCTTCGACGCGGTGTCCGCCCGGGGGGAGTACGCGGGCGGGGTCATCGCCCCCGGCATCGAGATCTCGGTGGAGGCGCTCGGCGTCAGGGGCGCGCAGCTCCGCAAGATCGAGCTGGCCCGGCCGCGCAGCGTGATCGGCAAGAACACCGTCGAGGCCATGCAGGCGGGCATCGTCTTCGGCTTCGCCGGCCAGGTCGACGGTGTCGTCGGACGCATGAAGAAGGAGCTGGCGGCCGACCCCGACGACGTGACGGTCATCGCGACCGGTGGCCTTGCTCCGATGGTGTTGGGCGAGTCCTCCGTCATCGACGAGCACGAGCCGTGGCTCACGCTCATCGGTCTGCGACTGGTGTACGAGCGCAACGTCGCCCGGCTGTAGAGCAGGCGCCGGGTACCTGCGGGAACGGCAGCGGCGGCACGCAGAATGCCGCCGCGCCGCCCGCAGGCCATTAAACGGATTTTGTCCATTTAGCACGTATTGTTGCGTTATGCCCACGCCTTACGGATCACGCGGCGGTATGGCGTTCAGCGCGGACGAGCTGCGTGTGCTCCGACGCGCCCTCGCCAACGCCCTCCACCCAGCGCCCCTGCCCGACGAGGACGTCCAGGACTGTCTGCGGCTAGCCGGTTCCGTGGACGAGGCGGTCGGCGAGGCGGGACGGCTGCGCACGTTCCTCCTCGCCGATCTCGTCCGCTACCGAGACGCCCTGCCCGGCTCGGCCGCCGGCTACCTGGAGCTGCTCCAGGACGCCCTTGCCGCCGGATACGACCCGTGCCCGGAGGATCTGGCCGCGCTCCGCGCCCAGCGCAGCAGACCGGTGGCCGCGGCGCTCCTGGAGCGCTGCCGGGTGCTCGCCGAGCGGTCGGTGCGGACCCGGCTCGCCGGACGCGCCGTCTCCACCACGGCGCCCGCCCCGCGCAGCCGGCTGCTCGCCCTGCCCGGCGGTCGGGGAGCCGTCGCCGAACCCGAACGGCCGAAGACGCCGGCCGCCCCGCCCCGCCCCGTGCCGACCCCCGAGCGCCCCGCGCCGAAGCCCTCGGAAGTCTTCCCGCCCCGCCGCCGCCCGGCCCCGCCGTCGCAGCAGCGCGCCGCCGGATGACCGTGGCGGCTGGCGGAGGGGGTGCGCGGAAGTCTGTACCGGGCTCGCTACTCTGGATCCCATGGACTACGTATCCGCGCTCGTGCCCCCCGTGGTGATGGCCGCCTTCTTCATCGGCCTCGTCGTGACGATCGTCAAGAGCCAGGGCGGCCCCAACAAGGCCAAGGAGGACGCGGCCGTGGACTCGGCGATCGGCCGCGCCGAGGCGGCGAAGCAGGCCCCGCGGACCGGCGGCGTCTGACCGGTACGGCGCGTACCGCGTCTCGCGTACCCCGTCTCGCACCGCACGAAGGGCGTACGGCTCACCAGGAGCTGTACGCCCTTTTGCTGTGTAAATAAGCATCCATTCCAGACATCTAGCACTAAGGTGACGCTGTGCCTCGCCAATTGGGAGAGCTGGAAGACGCCGTCATGACACGGGTCTGGCAATGGAACCGTCCGGTCACCGTGCGGGAAGTCCTTGAGGACCTCCAGCAGGAACGGTCCATCGCATACACGACCGTCATGACGGTAATGGACAATCTCCACCAGAAGGGCTGGGTGCGCAGGGAAGTCGACGGCCGCGCATATAGATATATGGCCGTCTCCACCCGCGCCGCCTACTCGGCCGCACTGATGAACGAAGCCTGGTCCCGCAGCGACAACCCTGCCGCCGCTCTTGTCGCCTTCTTCGGCATGATGTCCGCCGAGCAGCGAGAAGCTCTCCAGGACGCGATGCGGATCGTGTCGCCGGGCCTCCCGGAGGCCGGTGACGGCCCGGCCGATGACATGGACCCGGAGGCCGGGCGATAGCGTCGGGGTCATGTCCTCAGAGCATCCGCATACTGATTTCCGTACCGAACCGTCGGTTATTAACGCAGCCATCACCGTCCGGCGTGCCAGGACGAGTGATGTGCCCGCGGTCCGCCGCCTCCTCGACGGGTACGTACGAGAAGGCATCCTCCTCGACAAAGCAACGGTGACGCTTTACGAGGACATCCAGGAGTTCTGGATCGCGGAACGCGACGCGGATGCCCGGATCATCGGCTGCGGCGCTCTGCACGTGATGTGGGAGGACCTCGCCGAAGTCCGTACTCTCGCGGTCGATCACAGCATCAAAGGCGCCGGAGTGGGGCATCAAGTCCTGGACAAGCTGCTGCAGACCGCCCGCTGGCTGGGTGTGCGCCGGGTTTTCTGTCTCACCTTCGAAGTCGACTTCTTCGCCAAGCACGGCTTCGTGGAGATCGGGGAGACACCGGTCGACACAGATGTCTACAGCGAGCTGCTGCGTTCCTATGACGAGGGTGTGGCGGAGTTCCTAGGTCTCGAACGAGTGAAGCCGAACACCTTGGGCAACAGCCGGATGCTTCTGCACCTGTGACCGCCGGAAGAAGTCGTAACCCTATGTCCGAATCGCGCATGTTTCCCGTGTTCTTGCACTCCTGAACCTCTCCCAGGGGTTTGTGTTTTCCGGGGAAAAGCGGTTTCCTTTCCGCGTACTGCATTTTTCGATGAAAGGAAATCCGGTGGCACAGAAGGTTCAGGTCCTTCTTGTCGATGACCTCGACGGTGGCGAGGCGGACGAGACGGTGACGTTCGCTCTGGATGGCAAGACCTACGAGATTGACCTCACCACGGGCAACGCGGACAAGCTCCGTGGTCTTCTTGAGCCGTACACCAAGGGCGGCCGGCGTACCGGTGGCCGTGCGGCGGCTGGTCGTGGCAAGGGGCGCGCCGTTCCCGGTGGCAACAAGGACACTGCTGAGATCCGTAAGTGGGCGCGCGAGAACGGTCACAATGTGAATGACCGTGGTCGTGTTCCGGCAGAGATCCGCGAGGCTTACGAGCAGGCCAACGGCTGAACTGTCGACTGACCGGTCGACAGCCCCATTGCCTGCCGTCCCTTTCGGGCGCGCATCAACCGGAAACGGTGGCATTCCGTCGCCACCGCGTCCACCAGCCGTACGAGATCGGGAGCATCCCCACCCCTGCTCCCGAGGCCGGCGAGGGCCGGGAACTGTACCCTCCCCTCGTGCCGCAGCTCGGGGGGCCGCAGCCATACGGCGGCCCCCGGCGAGCCCGGACACCAGCCGGGCGGAGCCGGCGCGACGATCCGCCCGCCCGTGCCGAGCGCGGTCAGCGCGAGGTCCACACCGCCCCACTCCAGCCAGTCGAGCAGCCCCGGCAGCTCATCGGCGCTCCCGGCGGCCACCAGCAGCCCCATGGTCCGCCCCGCGAGCGTCACCGGACCGGTGCGCCCCACCCGGCGCAGCGCCGCGTATCCGGCGGCCACAGGTACTTCGAGGACGTCGAAGCGCAATCCGGTCGGCAACCGCACCGGAGCGGCTCCTTCCGTGGCCCAGCCGAGCTCGTGCTCGTACCACCGCACACGCGCGTTGTCGCGCTCGTCGGCGAGCGCTGAGCGTGGCGGCGGGAGGGTGAGGGCCATGTCCGAAGAACTGCCGAGCCGCCCCAAGGGTTACGCAGAGTCCGCCACCCGGTGCGCAGTGTGCCGAGGGAGGGGGCGCGCGATCGCATTCCGGAGCGCAAGGATGTTCGCCCGTAGCGGAGGGAACCCGCGCGCGCCGCATGGACCGTCTGTAATTGCGGGTAAGAACATCCCTAGTGGGGAGGGGCGACACGCTGGCCGGCACGTCTCACGTTCGCCATCGGCGTACTGGCGACAGGGGTATCTGCCTGGCCTGCGGGAACATCGTCTCGCACCATCGGGTTGGAGCAGTTGTCGGCGTTCGGGGCAGGAGGCCAAGAACGGGTGTCGGCAGTTGGAATGAGCGGTCCCCGCTTGCGGGACTAAGCTGCGGAAGGACAGGGAGGGGACCGACCCCTTACTGCCTGACCGCTCTGAGGAGCGATTAACGATGTTCGAGAGGTTCACCGACCGCGCGCGGCGGGTTGTCGTCCTGGCTCAGGAAGAAGCCCGGATGCTCAACCACAACTACATCGGCACCGAGCACATCCTCCTGGGCCTTATCCACGAGGGTGAGGGTGTCGCCGCTAAGGCCCTGGAGAGCCTCGGGATTTCGCTCGAGGCGGTCCGCCAGCAGGTGGAGGAGATCATCGGTCAGGGCCAGCAGGCCCCGTCCGGGCACATCCCCTTCACGCCCCGGGCCAAGAAGGTCCTGGAGCTGTCGCTCCGCGAGGCTCTTCAGCTCGGCCACAACTACATCGGCACCGAGCACATCCTGCTCGGCCTGATCCGCGAGGGCGAGGGCGTCGCAGCCCAGGTCCTCGTGAAGCTGGGCGCCGACCTGAACCGGGTGCGGCAGCAGGTCATCCAGCTGCTCTCCGGTTACTCGGGAGGCAAGGAGGCGGCCACTGCGGGCGGCCCCGCGGAGGGCACGCCCTCCACGTCCCTGGTGCTCGACCAGTTCGGCCGGAACCTCACCCAGGCCGCTCGTGAATCCAAGCTCGACCCGGTCATCGGGCGCGAGAAGGAGATCGAGCGGGTCATGCAGGTGCTGTCCCGCCGTACCAAGAACAACCCGGTCCTCATCGGCGAGCCCGGCGTCGGCAAGACGGCGGTCGTCGAGGGCCTGGCGCAGGCCATCGTCAAGGGCGAGGTGCCCGAGACCCTCAAGGACAAGCACCTCTACACCCTCGACCTCGGCGCGCTCGTCGCGGGTTCCCGCTACCGCGGTGACTTCGAGGAGCGTCTGAAGAAGGTCCTCAAGGAGATCCGCACCCGCGGCGACATCATCCTGTTCATCGACGAGCTCCACACCCTGGTGGGTGCGGGCGCCGCCGAGGGCGCGATCGATGCGGCGAGCATCCTCAAGCCCATGCTGGCGCGAGGCGAGCTCCAGACGATCGGTGCGACGACGCTCGACGAGTACCGCAAGCACCTGGAGAAGGACGCGGCGCTCGAGCGCCGCTTCCAGCCGATCCAGGTCGCGGAGCCGTCGCTGCCGCACACGATCGAGATCCTCAAGGGTCTGCGCGACCGCTACGAGGCCCACCACCGTGTCTCCATCACGGACGAGGCGCTGGTCCAGGCCGCGACGCTGGCCGACCGCTACATCTCGGACCGCTTCCTGCCGGACAAGGCGATCGACCTGATCGACGAGGCCGGCTCCCGGATGCGCATCCGCCGGATGACCGCGCCGCCGGACCTCCGCGAGTTCGACGAGAAGATCGCGGGTGTCCGCCGCGACAAGGAGTCGGCCATCGACTCCCAGGACTTCGAGAAGGCAGCTTCCCTCCGCGACAAGGAGAAGCAGCTGCTGGCGGCGAAGACCAAGCGGGAGAAGGAGTGGAAGGCCGGCGACATGGACGTCGTCGCCGAGGTCGACGGCGAGCTCATCGCCGAGGTCCTGGCCACGGCGACCGGTATCCCGGTCTTCAAGCTGACGGAGGAGGAGTCCTCCCGTCTGCTGCGCATGGAGGACGAGCTCCACAAGCGCGTCATCGGCCAGAAGGACGCCATCAAGGCCCTCTCGCAGGCGATCCGCCGTACGCGAGCCGGTCTGAAGGACCCGAAGCGCCCCGGTGGCTCGTTCATCTTCGCCGGCCCGTCCGGTGTCGGTAAGACCGAGCTCTCCAAGACGCTCGCCGAATTCCTCTTCGGCGACGAGGACGCGCTGATCTCCCTCGACATGTCGGAGTTCAGCGAGAAGCACACGGTTTCCCGCCTCTTCGGTTCTCCCCCCGGTTACGTGGGTTACGAAGAGGGCGGCCAGCTCACCGAGAAGGTGCGCCGCAAGCCGTTCTCCGTCGTTCTCTTCGACGAGGTCGAGAAGGCCCACCCCGATATCTTCAATTCCCTGCTCCAGATTCTGGAAGACGGTCGCCTGACCGACTCCCAGGGCCGGGTCGTGGACTTCAAGAACACGGTCATCATCATGACGACCAACCTCGGGACCCGGGACATCTCCAAGGGCTTCAACCTGGGCTTCGCCGCCCAGGGCGACGTCAAGACCGGCTACGAGCGGATGAAGAACAAGGTCAACGAAGAGCTCAAGCAGCACTTCCGGCCGGAGTTCCTCAACCGTGTCGACGACACGGTGGTCTTCCACCAGCTCACCGAGGAAGACATCATCCAGATCGTCGACCTCATGATCGCCAAGGTGGACGAGCGCCTGAAGGACCGCGACATGGGCATCGAGCTCAGCTCGGAAGCCAAGTCGCTCCTGGCGAAGAAGGGCTACGACCCCGTGATGGGCGCCCGGCCGCTGCGCCGGACGATCCAGCGCGAGATCGAGGACATCCTCTCCGAGAAGATCCTCTTCGGTGAGCTGCGCCCCGGTCACATCGTGGTCGTCGGCACCGAGGGTGAGGGTGAGGAGAAGAAGTTCACCTTCCGTGGCGAGGAGAAGTCGGCACTGCCCGACGTCCCGCCGATCGAGCAGGCGGCAGGCGGCGCCGGCCCGAACATGACGAAGGACGTGTAAGGGCGCGCTGAGCGCCTGAGCATCGCGAGGGGCTGCCCCGGACCGTTTCCCACGGTTCCGGGGCAGCCCCTTTTCTCGTGTCCGCCCAGTGCTGTCCGCCCAGTGCCCTGTGCGCTCGTCCAGCGCCCGCGTCCGCCTTCCCCCCTTCGACCTCCCTCGTGCCCGCCCCCTGCGGGTGCCGCTCCGTGTGCCCCGGCCCGCCCGCGGCGTGAGGCGGAGGTGGCAACAGGGGGACGGGGGCGGAGGCGATCGGTGCGAGGGCGGCCTCAGGAAGGCGCTGAAGGCCCGGGCAGGCTCGATGGGAGCCCGCGGGCCCTCCGCGAGCGGTGGGGCCGTCCAGCTCGCGGACCGGCAGGCAGCGCAGGCGCCCGGCCACGGGGGAGGGCGGTGGCCGGGTGGCGGTCGCCCGCCGGGCGCTGCTCGGTGTCGTACCCGGGAGCTGGACGCCGGCCGTGTCGGCGTGTCCGGGTTGCCCGCCGAAGGTCCCGAAACGGAAGGCCTTAGGTCCCACCGGCGGTGACAAGGCGCACAGCCCATTTCGGGCCTACTACGGGAGCTAGGAGACGGACGGGCGATCGCGGGAGGGGTCTCCACCCCGGGGCTGGGCGAGTCTTTCGAGGCGATAGCCCGAGAGGCCCGAAACGCTGGGATCTGTCCGATATGAGCGCTTTGGAACTGGGGTTAAACCCGTCCGGGCGAAGAGATTCGAGGG
Source organism: Streptomyces sp. NPDC058231 (assembly GCF_042882275.1). Classification (NCBI taxonomy): domain Bacteria; kingdom Bacillati; phylum Actinomycetota; class Actinomycetes; order Kitasatosporales; family Streptomycetaceae; genus Streptomyces; species Streptomyces sp. NPDC058231. The sequence goes on from NZ_JBHVWN010000014.1 coordinate 120,248, forward strand.
GGTGCGACGTCGGAGGTGTCGAGGGTGGTGGCGGCGAGTTCCCGAGGTGCTAAATACGGCTTTTCTTCGTAGATGGGGTGTTTGAGTCCTGGCGGGTCGGCGGGTTACCAAGGGATGGCAAGCCCGGCATACCCGCCGGGTCCACTCACATACGGAGGATCTCCGCATATGTCGAAGCGCGTTACGTTCAAGCACTCCCGCCGTCCGTCCCTGTCCCGTGTCCGTGGCGCCGTGATGGCGGCCGGTCTGGGGACGTCGATGGTTCTCGGTGCTGGCGCTGCGTTCGCGGCCGGCACTGCGGGCTTCCCCCACACCGCGGAGCTGGTAGGCGCCACCGCTGCCGACTCGGTCGCCAAGCAGGCGGCGGTGCAGGGCAAGGCAGCCAAGATCGCCGAGCAGGTCGTGGCGAAGAAGGCCGCCGTGGTGAAGAAGGCGGCCACGGCCAAGAAGGCGGCGGCGAAGAAGGCCACCTCCTGGGAGGCCCCGGTCAACCACTACCAGCTGAGCGCCAGCTTCGGCAACGACGGCAGCCGCTGGGCCCACAAGCACTCCGGCCAGGACTTCGCCGTACCGATCGGCACCAAGGTCGAGGCCGTGCACGCCGGTACCGTCGTGAAGGCCGGCCCGAACGGCGCCGGTGACGGCCCCGCGTACGGCAACGCCATCGTGATCAAGCACGCCAACGGTACGTACTCGCAGTACGCCCACCTGTCGCGGATCGACGTGCACATCGGTCAGAGCGTGAGCATGGGGCAGAAGATCGCCCTCTCCGGCAACACCGGAAACTCCAGTGGCCCGCACGTCCACTTCGAGATCCGTAACACCCCGAACTACGGTTCCGCGATCAACCCGGTCATGTTCCTGCACAAGGAGGGCGTCACGGTCTGACCCGACCGTACGACTCCACCACGGCCCGGATCCCGCTAACGCGCGGGGCCCGGGCTGTGGGCCTGGGTGACCAGATCGACGGCGACTTCGAGGAGGGCCTTGCGGCGGTCCTCGATTTCGGCGTCGCTGTCCTTGAGGACGAACATCCCGGCGTGCATCGAGAAGAGCGCGCTGACGCAGCGGACCTGGTCGGCGAGGGCGGCCTCGGGGTCCCTGAGCAGATCGAGCAGCTCCATGAACCGGCGCTTCGAGGTCTCGCCGATGCTGAGATCGCGCATGGCCGCCTGATTCTCCTGGAGGAAACGGAAGAGCGGCGCCGCGTCGATCAGCGCGTCGCTGTACCGGGCCAGGAGTTCCTTCTTCGTCTCCAGGGACCGCGGCTGCTCCTTGCCCCAGGCGATCAGCTCCTCGAGGGGCCGGTTGAGGTCCTCGAAGATGCTGACGAGGATGTCTTCCTTGGTCTTGAAGTGGTAGTACAGCGCGGCCTTGGTGACGTCCAGCTTCTCGGAGATCTCGCGCAGCGAGGTCTTCTCGTACCCGTGCTCGGCGAAGAGCTCCAGGGCGACGTCCTGGATGCGCTGGCGCGTGTTGCCCCGGCGTGGCTGCTGCGTGCTGCCCATGGTGCTCTCCCAAAAACTTACTTGACGCCCGGCTAGTAAAGGGTCTATTTTTCCCAGTGTAGTCAACTAGCCGGGCGGCAAGTAAGTCCCTGGCTGACGGGGGATCAGGGGAGTGGGGATCATGTCGGACCTGAAGAACGCGGCGGGCGGGGAGGCGGACGGCAAAGCGGCCGAAAAGATCGCCGACGAGCCGCTCGTCGTGCCCGAGCCGCGGCAGCGCAGTGTCAGGGTGGTGATGCTCGCCCTGATGATCACCATGCTCCTGGCCATGCTCGACAACCTGATCGTCGGCACGGCCATGCCGACCATCGTCGGTGACCTCGGGGGCCTGAAGCATCTCTCCTGGGTCGTCACCGCGTACACCCTGGCCACCGCCGCATCCACCCCCATCTGGGGGAAGCTCGGCGACATGTACGGGCGCAAGGGCATCTTCCTCACGTCCATCGTGGTCTTCCTGATCGGCTCCGTGCTCAGCGGAATGGCCCAGGACATGGGTCAGCTGATCGGCTTCCGTGCCGTCCAGGGGCTCGGCGCCGGCGGTCTGATGGTCGGCGTCATGGCGATCATCGGCGACCTGGTGCCGCCTCGTGAGCGCGGCAAGTACCAGGGGCTGATGGCCGGTGTGATGGCCATCGCCATGATCGGCGGGCCGCTGGTCGGTGGCACCATCACCGACCACCTCGGCTGGCGCTGGAGCTTCTACATCAACCTGCCGCTGGGCGCGGTCGCCCTCACCATGGTCACCGCCGTACTGCACCTGCCGAACAAGAGACGCACCGAGGCGAAGGTCGACTACCTCGGCGCCGGACTGCTGACCCTCGGCATCACAGCGATCGTGCTGGTCACCACGTGGGGCGGTTCGCAGTACGCCTGGGGCTCGGCGATGATCATGGAGCTCATCGCGATCGGTGTCGTCTCGCTCGTCGGCTTCGTCTTCGTCGAGACCAAGTCCGCAGAACCGATCATCCCGCTCCACATCTTCCACAACCGGAACTTCACCCTGATGTCGATCATCGGCTTCATGACCGGCTTCGTGATGTTCGGCGCGGTGCTCTTCCTGCCGCTGTTCCAGCAGTCCGTCCAGGGGGCCTCGGCGACCAACTCCGGCCTGCTGCTCCTGCCGATGCTGCTGTCGATGATGGTCGTCTCGCTGTTCGCCGGACGGATCACCACCAGCAGCGGTAAGTACAAGATCTTCCCGATCGTGGGCTCCATCCTGATGGTGGCCGGCCTGTTCCTGCTCTCGCAGATGGACACCGGCACCACGCGCTTCACCTCCGGCGTCTACATGGCGGTGCTCGGCGCGGGCATGGGCTTCCTGATGCAGATCACGATGCTCGTCGCGCAGAACAGCGTCGAGCTGAAGGACATGGGCGTCGCCTCCTCCGCGACCACCCTCTTCCGTACGCTCGGCAGCTCCTTCGGTGTCGCCATCATGGGAGCGCTGTTCACCGGGCGGGTGCAGGACGAGATGACGGCCCGCGGCGGCGGGGGAGCCACCGCGGGGTCCGCGCAGCTGGACGCGGCGAGCCTGGCGAAGCTTCCGGACCCGGTGCGTGAGGCGTACCAGTTCGCGGTGTCGTCCGGCACGCACATCGCCTTCCTGGTCGGCGCTTGCGTCGGCGTGATCCCCCTGCTGGCGGCGTTGTTCGTCAAGGAGGTGCCGCTGCGCGGGGCGGCCCCGGAGACCACGCTGAGCGAGACCGTCTGACGTCGGCGGTCCAGACCGCCCCAGACTGCGCAGAGGCCCTTGGGGCACACGGACCGTGTGCCCCCAGGGCCTCTCCGTCTCCCGGACC